>CAIWHY010000428.1 GCA_903912585.1 uncultured Thermoleophilia bacterium
CGCCGACGTCGCCGGCGTCGTCTACTCGGCCTCGGGCGGCTGGACGCCCCAGGCGCGGGACACGCTCATGCACCTCACCGAGGCCGACGGCCTGGCCGCGACCATCCTCGACCGGCAGGGCGGCGTCGTGGTCAGGGTCCCTCCGGCGAGCCCGGCGCAGCGCGGCGCCTTCGAGACCTCGCGGATCACGGTGAACGGCTCGGCAGTCGGGCAGGTGACCGTGGGCCAGTCGGACGGTAAGCTCCTCAGCCCGGTCGAGACCAGGCTCACGCAGCAGCTCGACCGCATGCACCTCATCGCCGGCGTCACTTCGGCGGCCGTGGCGCTCGTCGTCGCCTTGTACCTCGCCTGGTCGCTGTCGAGCCCGCTGCGGCGCATCCGCGCCGGCGCCGAGCGCATGCGCGGCGGGCAGCTCGACACGCGTGTCAAGGAGAGTGGCGACGAGGAGATGCGGGCGGTCGCCCGCGCCCTCAACAGCCTGGCCGAGACGCTCCAGCAGGAGGAGGCGCTGCGCAAGGAGAGCGTCGCCGACCTGGCACACGAGCTGCGCACGCCGGTGATGGGGCTGCTCGGACGCATCGAGGCAGCGCAGGACGGCGTCTTCAGCGAGCAGTCCGCCAATCTCGAGGCCATGCACGGCGAGGCGCTGCGCCTCTCGCGGCTCCTCGACGACATCTCGTCACTGGCCGACGCGCAGCGCCCCGGCCTGCTGCTCGAGCGCGCGCCGGTCGACCTCGCGGGGCTGGCGGCGCGCCAGACCGGTGACGTGGCCGGGGAGTTCGCGGCCAAGGGCATCGCCCTTGTCACCGAGCTCCGGCCGGCGGTCGTCGACGGCGACGCCGGGCGCCTGCAGCAGATCCTCACGAATCTGCTGTCCAACGCCCTGCGCTACACCGACGCGGGCGGCCGCGTGACGGTGCGCACCTTCGGCGACGGGGGCGATGCCGTGCTCGAGGTCGAGGACACGGGGATCGGCATCGCAGCCGCCGACCTCGACCACGTGTTCGAGCGCTTCTGGCGCGGCGAGAAGTCGCGCTCCCGCAGCACCGGCGGCGCCGGGATCGGCCTGGCGGTCGTGAAGGGCCTCACCCTGGCCCACGGCGGTGACGTCCGGGTGACGAGCGCGCTCGGCGAGGGTTCGACGTTCCGCATCGTCCTGCCCGCCGCCGGCTGACCGATTCGCGGCGCCGCTCCGCGGCTGGCTACGCGGTGGCGCTCCGGGCCGCGCGGCGTCTACACATCCTCTTCACACCGCTCCTTTACGCTTTCGGCCTATTCGCGCTCGAGAGTGCTATGTCGTCGACTTCAGGAGGCCCGGGAGTGTCGAGCAAATCACGGAACCGCAAGAGCAAGGCCGCCGTGACGCCGTCGCGCACGGTGCGCGAGCAGAAGCGCGCCCAGTTCGAGGGCCAGCGTCCCCACACCACGCTGCACGTCGCGCTCGCCGCCGGCGCGCTCATCGTCGTCGCGCTCATCGCCGCGGTGGTCGTCATGAACCGCGGTGGAGCGAGTCCCGCGGCCGCCACCACTGCTTCGTCGTCGGCCGGCAACGTCACCATGCCGATGGCGCAGGTCAACGACGGCAAGGCGCACTTCTACACCTATGACGCCAACGGCACGACCGTGCAGTACTTCGTCATGGCCAGCAAGGACGGCACCGTGCGCGCGGCCCTGAACGCCTGCGAGGTCTGCTACCCG
>CAIWHY010000429.1 GCA_903912585.1 uncultured Thermoleophilia bacterium
ACTCGCCGCGCAGAGGCGAGCCGCCCACCGTGGACGCGCCGTCGTCGTCGCCGCCGCCGCCGCCGCCGCCGCCGTAGCTGGCCCACGACGACGCGGCCTTGGCGGCCGCGGAGCGCGACGTGCCCGCCGCGAGCAGCGTGCCCTCTGACTCTGCGGCGCGCTCCTTGACGAACGCGGGCAGCGGGATGACGGACGAGAGGATGTCGCCCGCGAGCTCCTTCTCCGCCTCGAGCTCGCGCACCGCGCGGCGCGCCGTGGGGTTGGTGACGCCGAGCACCTTCTGCGCCTCCGGCACCGTCATGCACGGCGTGCGGAAGAGCTCGTCGGCGAGCTTGAGAGCCTGCCCTTTGACCAGCGTGCGATTGCGCGCGTGCTGCCCGAGGAGCGCGCGCGCCTGGCGCGCGGCCCGCCCGGCCGTCTCGTGCACGCCGTTCACGAAGAACAGCAGCCACGGCGCCCACTCCCCGTGCGTGCGCACGCGCTGCAGCCGCAGGTAGTACTCGTCGCGGTGCCCCTCGAGGTAGGCCGACAGGTACAGCAGCGGGCGGCTCATGCGCCCGCGCTCCATCAGGAACAGGGTGATGAGGAGGCGGCCGAGCCGGCCGTTGCCGCCGACGAACGGGTGGATCGCCTGGAACTGCTCGTGCAGCATGGCACACTGCACGAGGTCCGGCAGCGTGCCGCGCTGCTGCAGGAACGCCTCCCAGGCGGCGAGCGCGCCGTCCAGCTCAGCGACCGGCGGCGGCACGTAGGTCGCCGTGGCCAGGGTGGCACCGGGCGGGCCGACCCAGTTCTGGGAGGTGCGGAACTCGCCCGGCGTGCGCTGCATGCCGATCTCGCCGCGGAAGAGCCGCTCGTGCAGGTCCTTGACGAAGGCGAGCGACAGCGGTTCCTCGCGCAGGCGCTCGACGCCGAAGCGCAGGGTGGCGATGCAGCTGCGCACCTCGCGCAGGTGGTCGCGCGGCACGCCCTCACCGGCGGCGCCGACCTGGTCGAGCAGGAGATCGGAGAGAGAGACCTCGGCGCCCTCGATGCGCGACGAGCAAAGCGCCTCCTGGCGCTTGAACGGCGCGTCGAGCAGCTGACGGTCGGGGAGCTCGCCGCCGACGCCGGAGAGCTCGCCGAGCGCGGCGTCGGCCCGGGACAGCGCCAGCACCAGCTCGTGGCCGTACCTCAGCTTGGGCGGCAGCGGCGCCGGCACGAACGCGGCGTAGCCCTCGGCGCAGCTGACGACCTCGCCCGCCTCCGGAGAATGAAATTCGCTGGGGTCTATTCTGCCGCCCTCGCTTTCATCGAATCAGAGCGCTCACCGTCGCGTCTTTGAAAGCATACGCCACATTCGTTGCAATTACCTCGCACGTGGCGCCCACGGACAGCCGGATGGGGAGGGTCCGCGCACCACGGCGACGGTCCCGCGAGGACCGCAGACGAGGCCGCACGTCGAAGGCGCCGGCGCAGGGTCCCTCCGGCGGCGCACCAGCGGCTGCCAGGGACGGTGCGCTGCGCCTGCGTTGCCCCAGCCGCGCCGTGGGGTACAGTGACGGCACGCGCGCGGGCCATGGCATGGGGGTAGACAGGTGAACGCGTTTCTCGACGGCTCCGGGTTCCTGACGTCCAAGGCGCCGCTCGGTTCGGACATCTCGCTGATCGTGATGCTCGTGGCGGCAGTCCTTTTCACGGTGGGCTGGCGGCTGGCGGCGCGCAAGGACCTCGAGGCGCACCGCTGGGTGATGACCGCGGCGGTGCTGCTGAACCTGATCCCCGTCGCCATCTGGATGATCAGGTACTTCGTGTCCTACGCCCTCCCCGAGCTGCCGGCGCGGCTCGGCCAGAGTCCCTACGGCCTCACCGCGCTGCACGCCCTCGTGGGCGCCGTCGGCGTGCTGCTGGGCGTCTTCGTGGCGCTGCGCGGCAACGAGCTGGTACCGAAGGCGCTGCGCTTCAGGAACTACAAGGCGTTCATGCGGCCGGCCTACGCTCTCTACATGGCCGGCACCGTGCTGGGCGTCGTGCTCTACCTCGTGGTCTACGCCGGCCTGTGACGGCGACCGGCGGCGAAGCCACTCCTACCGGCCGCCACGGCGTGAGCTGCCGCGGACCCAGCCGGTGAACGGCTCGTCCCTCCCGCCGTCGCCGTGGACGTCCGGCCGCTGGACCTGGTTCCGCACTCCCGACCGGCGCATCCTCGCGCTCAGCATCGCGATCCAGCTGGCGCTCGCGGTGTTCCTCGGCCACTCGCGCGACACGCGCATGTTCATGGCCACCGGGTACCTCGTGGCCACCGGGCACAGCCCGTATGTCTCGATGGACCTCACCGGCGTGTTCCACCACGTCGGCTTCAAGGCGCTCTCGGTCGTCGGCTACCCGCCCCCGTGGCCGCTGCTGCTGGGCGGCATCTACCGCGGCTTCTACGGGGTCGGGCACCACCTGCTGGTCTACAACTTCGCCCTCAAGCTGCCGGTGATCGCGGCCACGGTCGCGCTCGCGTACCTCGTGGCCGCGAGCGCCCAGAGCCTCGGCGCCTCCCCGGCCGCGGCGCGCCGCGCGTGGATCGCCATCCTGCTCAACCCGTTCGTCATCTACGTCGCCGCCGCGTGGGGCCAGATCGACGCCATCGCGGCGCTGCTGGCGCTGGCGGCGATCGTGCTGGCCGTCTCCCACGCGCACCTCTCCGCCGTCGTGCTGGCGCTCGCCGTGTGCTTCAAGCCGATCGCGGCGCCCGTGCTGATCGTGGTGCTCGTCTACCTCCTGGCGCGGTCGGCGCGGCGGGCGGCGACGTATGCGCTGATCTTCCTCGCCGCGACGCTCGTCTTCTACGTGGGGCCGTTCCTGCTGCTCGGCTGGAGCGCGGCGCCGCTGCGGCAATTCAACTCGCAGTTCACGATGACCGGCACGATGTCGTACATGACGGTCGTCCGGCTCTTCAAGGACCCGCTGATGCTGCAGGGTCACTGGTGGCTGCTCGGGCTCGCCTGGGTCCCGGCGCTCGCCGTGGCGGCGGTGATCGGGCTGCGCCACGGGGTCGCGGACGTGCCCGACCTCTTCCGCAAGAGCGCCGCGCTCGTGCTCGTCTTCTTCCTCGCACGCACGTGGCTGGCCGAGCCCAACGTCGTGCTGGTCCTCGCGCTGGTCCTCGTGCTCGCCGCACGCCGCGACCTCGACCGGCGCTTGTTCACCGCCATCTGGGCTATCGCGCTCGCGTTCACGGTCCTCAATGCCTCGCCGCTCCAGCTGCTGTTCGTCTCGTTCCCGCACGCGATGGAGACGTCCCTTGCCTTCGTCGCGCGCTACGGCGATGCCACCTTGCTGGCGCGCGCCGCACTGGTCGTGGCCTGGCAGGTCGCGGGCTGGTGGGTAGTGGTCGCGTGTCTGCGGCGGAGGCCGTCGTGACCGTGGAGCGGATCGAGCTGGGAGACGGCTTCTCGCTGCGCATCGCCGAGGCGGGGGCGGAAGCCCCCGCGGCGGGAACGCGCGCCGCGGGGGGGAACGCCGCCGCCACGCCGTATCCCACGCGCCGCCTGCAGAAGGGGCTCCTGCTCTACGCAGGTGAGCAGGAGCTGGCCGAGGAGGGCGTCGGTCTCGGCGTGCCCATCCTCAAGCGCGGCGCGCAGACCATCTTCCCCGGCGCCGTGGCGTTGGGGAGCGACGCAAGCGACGGCGCCGATCCGGTGCGGAAGACCGGCGGCGCCGGCCCGGTGCGGGAGATCGCCGCCACCTATCGGCTGGACCTGGTCGAGCGCCTTGCGAAGGCACGCGGCGGCGGCGGCGGCGGCGGCGGCGGCGGCGGCGGCGGCGTGAGACCCCGCGCGCTGTACGCGGCCAAGGATTCGCTGGCAGCACTCCACCGGCGCGTCCCCGCCCTGCGCCGCCCCCTCACCGCCGTATCGAGCGCCGGACGGCGCGTCCTCGGCTGGTCGACGACCTACGAGCCGTCGGCGTTTTGCGCGGACGTGCCCGTCACCTACGGCTTTCGGGAAGGCGGCCGCACGGTCGTGGTCACCGCCGACTTGAGCGGCCTTGCCGAAGCCGGCTTCACGGAGGTCGTCCTCATGAACGAGCTCGGCGCGGGCGAGTTCGGCCTCTACGAGGACGCGGACGGCGCCTCGCTCAGCGGCCAGGCCATCGGCACCTGGAGCGTGGTGACGGCGCCGCGCGCCCGCTTCGTGAGCGCGCGTCGCGGCGTCGCGTTCTCGCTCGCGCAGACGCCGGGCGCGACGCTGCATCGCGGCCGCGAGCTCGTCGGCTCGCGCCTCGCCTGGGCGGGCTTCGGCCTTTCGCTGCGGCCGTCTCGCGGGCTCTTCAGCTACGAGGTGCGCATCGAGAGGCCGGCGTGACGAAGGCGCTGCTCATCTACCCGTTCTTCCGGCGCTCCCTGGACCGCACACGCTTCCGCTTCCCGCCACTCGGCATCGCCTACGTCGCCGCCGCCCTGCGCGAGGCGGGACACGAGGTGAGCCTGCTCGACTGCACCTTCCTGGACCGCGACCAGGCGGTGCGAGCCGCGCGAGCGACCGGCGCGGAGGTCGTGGGCATCTACTCCATGGCGACGATGCTCGAGGACGCCCTCGGCTTCGCCGCAGCGCTGCGCGGGCAGTGCGACCTGCTGGTCGCCGGCGGGCCCCTGCCGACGTGCGACCCCGGGGCCTTCGTTGAACGATTCGACGTCGTCGTCCGCGGGGAGGGCGAGCAGACGATGGTCGAACTGCTCGCCGCCCGCGCGGCCGGAGCCGACCTCGGCGCCGTGCCCGGCGTGGTGCTCGGGCGCGGGCCGGCCGGCGCCGATGGCGACGCCCGTCGCGGCAGCCCCTTCTGCGCGCCGCCGCGCCCGTTCGCCGCCGACCTCGACGCGCTCCCCTTCCCGGCCCGCGACCTGCTGCCCAACGCCGACTACATCCGCTTCGGCAGGCGCCGGTACGGTGCCTCGATCACGACCGTGATGAGCACGCGCGGCTGCCCCTACCAGTGCGAGTTCTGCAGCAACGTGGTGTTCGGCGCCTCGTACCGCGAGCGCTCGCCGGAGAACGTGCTCGACGAGGTCGAGCAGGCGCTCCGGCTGGGCTACGAACGCATCTCGTTCGCCGACGACGTCTTCACGCTCGACGCGCGCCGCGTGCGCGCCATCTGCGAGGAGATCGGGCGGCGCGGCCTGCGCTTCGGCTGGGAGTGCCTCGGCCGCGTCGACACCTTCGACGACGAGACCGCGCACGCGATGAAGCTGGCGGGCTGCTTCCGCGTCTTCTTCGGCATCGAGTCCGGCAACGACGAGATCCTCGCGCTGATGCACAAGAAGATCACCGCCGCCGAGGCGCGTACGGCGGTGGAATGCGCCCACCGGGCGGGGCTGGAGGTAGG
>CAIWHY010000430.1 GCA_903912585.1 uncultured Thermoleophilia bacterium
CTCGTGGAGCTGGAGGGCAAGAGGGTGGTCGTCACGGGGGCCGACGGGTTCATCGGCTCCCACCTCACGGAGGCACTGGTCGCGCGCGGCTGCGCCGTGACAGCGTTCTGCTACTACAACTCGTTCAACTCATGGGGCTGGCTCGACTCACTGCCCGCCGAGGTCATCGGGCGGCTCAACGTCGTCATGGGCGACGTCCGCGACCCCAACGGCGTGCGGGCGGCCCTTGCGGGCGCCGACGTCGTCTTCCACCTTGCGGCGCTCATCGGCATCCCGTTCTCCTACAACTCCCCGGACAGCTACGTGGACACGATCGTCAAAGGCACGCTGAACGTGCTGCAAGCGGCTCGGGACCTTGGGCTCGAGCGCGTCGTCGTGACCAGCACGAGCGAGGTCTACGGGAGCGCACAATACGTGCCCATCGACGAGGCGCACCCACGCCAGGCCCAGTCGCCGTACTCGGCCAGCAAGATCGGCGCCGACGCGCTGGCGACTGCCTTCTGTCGTAGCTTCGACCTGCCGGCCGTCATCGTCAGGCCGTTCAACACCTACGGGCCACGCCAGTCGGCCCGCGCGGTCATCCCTACGATCATCACGCAGCTTCTCGCCGGGTCGCCGGAGCTCCATCTCGGCTCACTCCGGCCCACGCGGGACCTCACGTTCGTGACGGACACCTGCGCGGGCTTCATCGCGCTTGCCTCGTGCGATGAGGCCGTCGGGCTCGACGTCAATCTCGGCGCGGGCAAAGAGATCTCGATCGGCGACTTGGCAACGCTGCTGATCGAGCTCACGGGCTCCAAGGCGACGGTCGTCACCGACGACGAGCGCCTGCGCCCCGCCGGCAGCGAAGTCGAGCGCCTCAAGTCGGACAACGCGCTCGCAGCCGCGCTGGCGCGGTGGGAGCCGACAGTCTCGCTGCGCGACGGGCTCGGCCGCACGGTGGCGTGGTTCGCGGAGTCGCCGGATCGCGCCGGACACAAGTCCATGTACACGGTCTAGGCAGGCCTCGTGCTTCCACTCGAAAGCCAACCTGAGACCGGCGGACACGGCGAAGCCGAAGATCGCGGAGACGCGAGAGCCGGTCGCCGGCAGCCGATACCCCTCGCCCGCCCGGTCCTGTCGGGCAACGAGGGGACCTACGTCCGCGAGTGCGTCGACACCGGCTGGGTCACGACCGGCCGCTTCATCGGACTCCTCGAAGATCGCATCCGCGAGCTGACTTCGGCGCCCGCGGCCGTGGCCTGTGCCACCGGTACGGCCGCCCTGCACGTCGCCCTCCTTCTGGCCGACGTGCAGCCCGGCGATGAGGTCGTGGTGCCGTCGGTGACCTTCATCGCCCCGATCAACGCCGTCCGCTACGTGGGCGCGGAGCCGGTGTTCCTCGGGTGCAACGACTTCATGGGCCTGGATCCGGCGGTGCTGTCGGACTTCCTGGCTGAGGAGTGCCGCCCTTCGGAAGAAGGTCCGAGAGACCGCGCCACCGGCCGGATCGTGAAGGCGGTGATCCCCGTGCACGTGTTCGGCAACCCGTGTGACATGGCGAGCATCGCCGACACGTGTGCCCGCCACGGCGTCCCCGTGATCGAGGACGCGTGCGAGAGCGTCGGGTCCCGCTGGACGAGCGGCAGGCTGGACGGCCGCCACACCGGGACCGTCGGCGAGTTCGGCGCCTTCTCGTTCAACGGCAACAAGATCGTCACGGCTGCCGGCGGCGGGATGCTGATCACCCGCGATCCGGCTCAGGCGGAACGGGCGCGCTACCTGATCGACCAGGCCAAGGACGACGGCGTGCGCTACGTGCACGGCGCCGTCGGCTATAACTACCGCCTCAGCAACGTGCAGGCCGCGATCGGCGCCGCACAGCTGGAGGAGCTCCCACGCTTCATCGAGATGCGCCGCCGCAACCACGCCCTCTACGCCGAGGCGCTCGACGGCGTGGAGGGACTGCGGCTTCTGGGCGTGCCGGGCGGCACGGCGCCGAACTACTGGTTCTACTCGCTGCTTGTCGAGCCGGGGCAGTTCGGCATCGACCGGGAGGCGCTGATGGTCGCCCTCGAGCGCGACGGCATCCAGACTCGCCCGCTCTGGCCTCCCAACCACCTGCAGTCGCCCTACCGCGATTGCCGCGCATACCGTGTGGAGCGGGCGTCGTGGTTCTGGGAGCGCGTGCTGAGCCTACCGTGCAGCTGCGACCTGACCGAGGGCGACGTGCGCGAGATCGCAGGCGCTATCATCGCCGCCGGCGAGACGGCGTCGTGAGCAGGATCGTCGTCGTCGGCGGAGGCGGGCACGCCAAGGTGGTCATCAGCGTGCTGAGGCGTCTCCCTTGGGACGTGGCCGGGTATACGGACTCGCGAGACCGCGGGGTGATCCTCGGCGTGGCGCGCGTCGGAGACGACTCGGCGCTCCTGGGACTCCTCGAAGCGGACCCACAGATGGAGGGGGTCATCGGCATCGGCAAGATCGACACGTCACGAGCGAGGCTTCAGCTCCAGGACGAGCTCACGGCCGCCGGTCTAGGCTTCCCGGCGATCGTTTCGCCACGGGCGGTCGTCAACGAGGATGTGACGCTCGGGCCGGGGACCGTCGTGCTCGACGGGGCCATAGTGAACAGCGGGACGGTGACCGGCCGCGGCTGTATCTTCAACACGAACAGCACGGTCGACCACGACTGCCGCATCGGGCACAACGTCCATGTCGCCCCGGGCGCGACCGTGAGCGGAGGGGTCAGCGTAGGAGACGATTGCATGATCGGCGCGGGCGCGACGCTGATCCACGGCGTCACCGTCTGCCCGGGCACGCTCGTCGGAGCCGGCGCGGCCGTCGTCGGCGACATCGAGACGCCGGGGACCTACGTAGGCGTGCCGGCGAGGCGCAAGGCATGATCGCCGGCGACCGGACGTTCGTGATCGCCGAGGCCGGGGTCAACCACAACGGCTCCGCCGACATCGCCAGGCGCCTCGTAGAGGAAGCCGCCTTGGCAGGCGCGGACTGCGTCAAGTTCCAGAGCTTCAGCGCGGACCGGCTGGTGAGCCGCCGCGCCGGGAAAGCGCCCTACCAGCGCCGGGGCGCGGCCGACGCGGAGACCCAGCACGAGATGCTCCGGACCCTGGAGCTCAGCGAGGACGACCACCGCTCGCTCATGGAGATCTGCCGCGACAACGGCGTGCAGTTCCTCTCCAGCCCGTTCGACGAGCAGAGCGCAGACATGCTCGACCGCCTCGGTGTGGCCGCGTTCAAGATGCCGTCCGGCGAGCTCACCAACCACGGGTTCCTCCGGTACGTCGCAGAGAAGGGCCGGCCGCTGATCCTGTCGACGGGGATGTCCACGCTGGCCGAGGTGGCCGACGCGGTCGACACGATTCTGGGCGCAGGTGCGCGGGAGCTCTCCCTGCTGCACTGCGTCACCGACTACCCGGCACCGTTCGCCGAGATCAACCTGCGCGCCATGCGGACCATGGCCGAGGCGTTCGGACTCCCGGTCGGCTACTCCGACCACACAGCGGGCACCGAAGTCGCCGTCGCGGCAGTGGCGCTCGGCGCGCGCATCATCGAGAAGCACCTGACGCTCGGCCGCGACATGGAGGGGCCGGATCACGCCGCCTCCCTGGAGCCTCAGGAGCTGGCGGAGATGGTGCGGGCGATCCGCAACGTCGAGGCGGCGCTCGGCGACGGGATCAAGGCCCCCGCTCCGTGCGAGGCGAGCAACATCGGAGTCGCGCGCAAGAGCCTCGTCGCCGAGTGCGACATCGCGGCCGGCGAGCCCATCAGCCCCGGCAACGTCGGCGTCAAACGGCCGGGGTACGGCATCCAGCCCGCCGATCTCGAGAAGGTCATGGGTCTGACGGTGACCGCCGATATCAGGGCGGGGAGCGTCATCACATGGAAG
>CAIWHY010000431.1 GCA_903912585.1 uncultured Thermoleophilia bacterium
CCTCATCGAGACCGGCGCGGGCGGCGTCGCGTACGGGGGCCACCTGCGTGACGTGGGAGCGCCGGCGCGGGCGGCGTCGCGTACGAGCGGCGGCGCGCGGGTGCGCCGGCGCGGAGGATCGTCCTCGCGGTCGCGCCGCGCGGCGGCCTTGCGACTTGAGTACAATCGCCTTCGCGGGCGCCTCGAGCGACCGCGCCGTCCACCGCTAGCGAGGGAAGGGCCGGATGGACCCCAACGAGTTCCGCCGCCTCGGTCACGAGTTGGTCGACTGGGTCGCCGACTACCGTGAGCGCATCGCCGACTACCCGGTGATGAGCCGCGTCGAGCCGGGAGAGATCGAGGCGCTGCTGCCGGCCGCGCCGCCGCGCCAGGCCGAAGGCCTGGCGGACATCGCGGCCGACCTCGAGCGCATCGTCCTGCCCGGCATCACGCACTGGAACCACCCGGGCTGGTTCGCCTACTTCCCCTCCAACACCGACCTTTCGTCGGTGCTCGCCGACCTCGTCGCCGCGGGCCTCGGCCCGCAGTGCATGAGCTGGCAGACGAGCCCGGCCGCCACCGAGGTCGAGAACGTCGTCATCGACTGGCTGCGCCAGATGCTCGGCCTCTCCGTGGCGTTCAGCGGCGTCATCCAAGACAGCGCGAGCACGGCGACGTTCTGCGCCCTGCTCTGCGCCCGCGAACGCACGACGGGATTTGGCCAGAACCGCGGCGGGCTGCAGGCGGAGCAGGCCCCGCTCGTCGTGTACGCCTCCGACCAGGCGCACAGCTCGATCCCCAAGGCGGCGCTCCTGGCCGGCTTCGGCGCCGAGCACCTGCGCCTCATCGAGACCGACGAGGCGCACGCCCTGCGCCTCGACCTGCTGGACGCGGCGATCCGCGCCGACCTCGCCGCCGGCCGCCGGCCGTGCGCTGTCGTGGCCGCCATCGGCAGTACCGCCACGACGGCCGTAGACCCGCTCGCCGGCATCGCCGGCCTGGCGGCGGAGCACGGCTTGTGGCTCCACGTCGATGCCGCCATGGCCGGAGTCGCCATGATCTGCCCCGAGTACCGGCCGCTGTGGGAGGGCGTCGAGGCCGCCGACTCGCTCGTGCTCAATCCGCACAAGTGGCTGGGCAC
This sequence comes from uncultured Thermoleophilia bacterium, assembly GCA_903912585.1. GTDB lineage: Bacteria > Actinomycetota > Thermoleophilia > UBA2241 > UBA2241 > CAIXSE01. The sequence goes on from CAIWHY010000431.1 coordinate 1,121, forward strand.
CGGCTTCGACCTCTCGGCGTACTTCGTGCACGACCCCGAGCACCTCGTGCGTGTGATGAGCACCGATCCGAGCTACCTGCGGACGGCGCAGGACGGGCGCGTGCGCAACCTGCGCGACTGGGGCATCCCGCTCGGCCGCCGGTTCCGCGCGCTGAAGCTCTGGTTCCTGATCCGCGAGTACGGTGTCGCGGGCCTGCAGGAGCGCATCCGGCGCGACATGGACAACGCCCAGTGGCTCGCCGCGCAGGTCGGCGCCGAGCCCGGCTGGGAGCTTCTCGCGCCGGTCCAGCTCCAGACCGTGTGCCTGCGGCACGTGCCGCCGGCGCTTGCCGGCGACGAGGAGGCGCTGGCGGACCACAACCGCGCCGTCGCCGAGCGCATCAACCTTGGCGGTCGTGCCTACCTCACGTCGGCGGAGCTCAAGGGCCGCCAGATCGTGCGGGTGTCCATCGGCGCGCAGGCGACCGAGCGCGCCGATGTCGCGGCGCTGTGGGACGACCTGCGCGCCGCCGCGACCTGATCCGCCTTCGGGACGCCCCCGCGTCCGCGCCGCGCGACAGGTCGGCGCTCGCCCCGGCGACGCGACGCCTACTCGCATAGAAATGCGGGTACGCAGCATCGAAGGCTGAGTCGAGTTGCGACGCGACCACGCCGCGAATCCTACGCACGGGGGAGACGGTCTGCATGGACGAGAAGGAGATGCGCGCGGAGCGCGAGGAACTCGCGGAGCTCGAGGCGCAGAACGCGAGCCTCAAGGAGCAGAGGGCGACGCGCGACAAGATCGCTGCCCTGGAGGCCGAGAACGCCGCCCTTGACTCCGGCCTCGAGGCGGACGCCGGTCCTGCCGAGGCCACGAGCGTGACCGCGGTCACAGAAGCTGGAGGCTCGACCGCCGTCACCGCGGTGGCCGCTGCCGACGCGACCGGCGAGACCGGCGAGACCGGCGAGACCGGTGACGTTGCCCAGAGCCCGGCCGGGACGACGACGGTCGTCGTCCACAAGCACAGCCGCCTGCGCTCCATCCTTGTGGGCTTCCTCGTGTTCCTGAGCTGCCTGACGCTCATCGTCACCGGCGTCACCATCTGGACGCACTACACCGTGCTCAACACCACTGGCTATATGAACCTGGTAGGACCGGTGGGCAAGGACCCGCAGTCGATCAAGGCGCTGAGCGACTACGTCACCACCCAGATCGTCACGGCGGCCGACCTGCAGGGCCGCGCGCAGGCCGCCCTCCCGCCCAAGGCCGCGTTCCTCGCCGGCCCGATCACGTCGGCCGTGGAGTCGTTCATCAACAAGCAGACCGTCAAGGTGCTGAGCACGCCCCAGGCCTACAACTTGTGGCTCGAGGTCAACCGGGTCGCCCACCAGCAGATCGTCGGCCTCCTGCGCGGGCAGAACAACTACACGTACATCCAGGGCAGCGACGTGAGGCTCAACACGTTGCCGCTCGTGAGCCAGGCGCTGGTCTGGCTCGACGGCAAGCTGCCGGGCGCCCTGAGCAGCAGGTTCTCGCCGCCGGTCATCCCGCCCGGTACGCCGGCCACGGACTCCATCCAGCAGGTGTCGCAGTGGGCCGGCAAGGCGCTCCCGGCCGACTTCGGCCAGGTCACGCTTCTCAAGAACAACGCGCTCGGACCTGCACAGAAAGCCGTGAAGTTCTTCGACGGGCTCGTCATCGCCCTGCCGATCATCCTCGCCGTGCTCATCGCCGTGACGATCCTGCTCTCGCGGCGCCGGCGCTACACGGTCATGGCGCTGGGCATCGGCGGCGCCATCGCGCTCATCGTGACCTACGTCATCATCAAGCGCGCCTCTGCGGCCATCGTCGGCAGCCTCCACCTGGGCAGCGTGAACGTGGTCGTGAGGA
>CAIWHY010000432.1 GCA_903912585.1 uncultured Thermoleophilia bacterium
CTCCTGGAGCTTCTCACGGTCGAAATCGGAGTCGGTGTTCTCGATCTCCGCCTTGATCTGCTTGATACGGCCCTTGATGGCCTCGCTGTCGCCGGCGCCGTCGACGATGGTGGTGTTGTCCTTCGTCACGACGACCTTGCGGGCGCGGCCGAGCTGCGTCAGCTGGGTGTTATCGAGCTTGAGGCCCATCTCCTCGGTGATGACCTCGCCGCCGGTGAGGATGGCGATGTCTTCGAGCATCCGCTTGCGGCGGTCGCCGAAGCCGGGGGCCTTGACGGCGACGCTGGTGAACGTGCCGCGGAGCTTGTTCACGACCAGGGTGGCAAGTGCCTCACCCTCGACGTCCTCGGCCACGATGAGGACCTGCTTGCCGGCCTGGATGACCTTCTCGAGGATCGGAAGGAGATCCTGCACGGAGCCGACCTTCTGGTTGGCGATGAGGATGTACGGGTCCTCGAGCACGGCTTCCATGCGCTCCGGGTCCGTGATCATGTACGGGCTGAGGTAGCCCTTGTCGAACTGCATGCCCTCGGTGAACTCGAGGTCGAGGCCGAAGGTGTTGCTCTCCTCGACGTTGACCACGCCGTCCTTGCCGACCTTCTCGATGGCGTCGGCGATGACGTCGCCGACGGCACGGTCGCGGGCGGAGATGGTGGCGACGCGGGCGATCTCTTCCTTGCCCGAGATCTCCTGGGACTGCTTCTTGATGGAAGCGACAGCCTCGTCCACGGCCTGCTCGATGCCGCGCTTGACGGCCATCGGGTTGGCGCCGGCGGCGACGATGCGCAGACCCTCGCGCACGATGGCCTGGGCGAGCAGGGTGGCGGTGGTGGTACCGTCACCGGCGATGTCGTTCGTCTTGGTGGCGACTTCTTTGACCAGCTGGGCGCCCTGGTTCTCGAAGGCGTCCTCGAGCTCGATCTCGCGGGCGATCGTCACACCGTCGTTGGTGATCGTCGGAGCGCCGAACTTCTTGTCGAGCACCACATAGCGGCCCTTGGGGCCGAGAGTGATCTTGACTGCGTCGGCGAGCGCGTTCACGCCACGTTCGAGGGCGCGCCGGGCTTCGTCGTGATACTTGAGTTCTTTAGCCACGCTTCGTCAGCCTCCCTTGCTACTTCGTTACCACGGCCAGGATCTCACTGGCGCGCAGGATCAAGAGCTCGTCGCCATCGGCGGTCTTGTACTCGGTGCCCGAGTACTTGCCGTAGATGACCTTGTCGCCCTTCTTGACGTCCATCGGGACCCGCTTGACGCCGGCCTCGTCCCACTTGCCGTCGCCTGCGGCGACGACTTCACCGATCATCGGCTTCTCTTTAGCCGTGTCGGGCAGCACGATGCCGCTGGCCGTCTTCTCTTCCCCTTCGACGGCCTTGATGATGACGCGGTCTTCGAGCGGCTTGAGCTTCATGCAGCAACCCTCCTCTTCTTGCGGTTGGATTCTGGCACTCTCGGGAGGAGAGTGCTAAGTCTTGCGGGGTGGATATCGTATGACCGATTCACGGACGTGTCAAACCAGCGGGGCCGACGACGAAAGGCTGCGCTGACCAAACCGCGATAGTGCCGTTTTGCACGCCTTTGCGACGGCAGGGTCCGTACCCACCAGCGCTGGCAAGGAGCACGCGCGAGTGCGCGGCGAGCCGGCACGGGGCCGCGGGATGGCAGCTCCGGGGCCGCGCCGGTACACTCGCGCCATGAGGATCCTCGTACAGCGCGTGGGCCGCGCGTCGGTCACCATCGGCGGCGAGCGCGTGGCGCAGATCGGCCACGGTCTGCTCGTGCTGGTGGGCGTCGCGCCGTCCGACGACGAGGCGACCGCGGCTCAGCTCGCCGCCAAGACGGCGAAGCTGCGCATCTTCGAGGACGACGGCGGCCTCATGAACCTCTCCCTGGCCGAGGTCGCGGGCGAGGTGCTCGCCGTCTCGCAGTTCACGCTGTACGGCGACGCGCGCAAGGGCAATCGCCCGAGCTTCACGCAGGCGGCCCCGCCGGAGCACGGCGAGATCGTGTACGACGCCTACGTGGCCGCGTTGCGCGCCGAAGGAGCGCCGGTCCAGACCGGCGTGTTCGGCGCGCACATGCACGTCGAGCTC
>CAIWHY010000433.1 GCA_903912585.1 uncultured Thermoleophilia bacterium
CACGCGAGCGCTCGCGCGCGAGGCCGATGGCGGCGCGGCCGGCGCACGATCGCAAGGCGGTCTCGACGGCGTCCCCAAGCTCGTCGGCGGCCGAGTGTCGCGCCCGCGGCCCGCCGGCGCCTGGCTGCACAGTGGCGCCCGGCGCTCCCTCCGCGAAGCCAGACCATGCCTTTTGTCTAGGACTTGTCAGGGCATCCGTCGCGGTCAAGTCAGGCCGGGCGGCCGATGGCGGCCCGGCCGGCGGCGGGCAGGATTGCACCAGGCCGGACATCGATGCTTCGGCACTTCAGCAAGACAGGCCATACAGGCAAGGCAAAGGAGACAGAGATGAAACGCGTAAGGATCCTGTTCGGTCAGAGGCGCTTCCAGGTCCTGATCGCTCTGGCGGCCGTGGTGCTCGCCGTCAGCGTGGTCGTCGGATCCGGCGCCAGCTTCACCGCCAGTTCGGCGAACGTCGGCAACGTGTTCTCGACCGGCACGCTGGCCATGAGCAACACCAACACCGGCATGTCCGCGACGATCACCGACTTGGTGCCCAACGACTACCGCGACGCGAGCGTGACCATCACCAACACCGGCACCGTTCGCGGCGACTTCTACCTCGAGCCCGTCCTGGTCAACGTGAACACCTTGGCCATCGCCGACGAGCTTGACCTCATCATCACCGATCACGCCACCAGTGCGGTCGTGTACAGCGGCAAGCTTTCCGCCCTCCCGCAGGAGAAGCTCGGCCTCTGGGCGGCCGGAGACACGCACACCTACGACTTCCACGTGAGCTTCCCGGACAAGGGCACCACGCCTGGCGTCAGCGGCGCCGGCGTCGTCGGCAATGACAACAAGTACATGGGCGCGACCACCACGGTCGCCTTCAACTGGACCGCCGTCAGCAACACGACGGGCTCGCGCTGATCCACTGACTCAGAGCGACGGGCCGGGCCGCAGGCCCGGCCCGTCGCCACCCTTCCTCCACCCGAAGACTGGAGACGATCGTGAGCAACGTAGGCCGCAGGACCTGGATCTGGAGAGGCCTCCTCTCCCTGGTCGTGCTCGCCGTGCTCGCGCTCACTCTCGACGCGCTGGCCTTCTCCGGCGCCAGCTTCGCCGCCGGCTCGGTCAGCCCGGCCAACGTGTTCACCGCCGGGGTCCTCTCGCACACCGACAGCCTCGTGACGGCGAACGCGAGCGGCCTCGTGCCGGGCGCCAGCAGCGTCGGCACGATGACGCTCATCGGCACCGGCAACGTCCCCGGCGCGTTCACGCTCAGCACGTCCAGCCTGACCAACACTCCCGCCACCCCGGCGCTCTCCGGCGTCCTGACCCTGAAGGTCGAAGACGTCACGGGGACGGCAACGACTCTCTACCAGGGGCTGGTGTCGTCTTTCTCGTCAAAGGGCTTGGGCACCATCGCCGCCGGCGCGTCGCGCACCTACAAGATCACGCTCGCGTATCCGGCGGGCACAAACAACGCCAGCCTGCAGGGCGCGGCGATGACCCTCGTACTGCAAGTCACAGGAGTGTCGCAATGAGCCGCTTCCTCAAGTCCTTCGTCACCGTGTTCCTCGTCGCCGTCGCGGCCCTCGTCGTCGTCGTGGTCCTGGTACCGGCGGTGCTCGGCCTCCAGCGCTACGTGATCACCGGCGGGTCGATGACCGGCACCATCGCCAAGGGGTCCGTCGTCTACTCGCGGCTCACCCCCGTGAGCCAGCTCCGGGTCGGCGACATCATCACGTTCGTCCCGCCGAGCTACCCGGAACCGGTCACGCACCGCATCATCGCCATCACCAAAGGCAAAGGCGACCAGCGCGTGTTCCAGACCAAGGGCGACTACAACAAGGTCGCCGATCCGTGGAAGGTCACCCTCCCGCAGCCGCAGCAGGCGCGCGAGGTCTTCCACATCCCGTACCTGGGCTACGTGCTGGCGCTGCTCTCCATCCGCCCCGTGCGCATGCTGCTGATCGGGCTGCCGGCTCTGGCCATCGCGGTCTCCATCATCTGGTCGCTGTGGAGCTCGGCAGGCGAGGAAGCGCGCCGGCAGGAAGCCGCGGGCTCCGCCCTCCAGAAGACCTCTTCTCCCGCCGGGAGCGAATGAACAGATGAGCCGCCGGTTCCTGATCTTCGTGGTCCTCGCCGTCCTGGCGCTCGCGTCCGTGGGCGCGGCCTACTCGGCCGCCTCGTTCACGACCGCGAGCTCCGCGACGCTCCAGGCGTCCACCGCGCAGGTCAGCAGCGACTCGCTCAGCGTGAAGGCCGGCAACGGCCAGAGCGCGGTCGCAGCCTCCGCCGTCGCCGCCGCGCCGAGCGTGCTCGTCACCGACGCCGGCGGGAACCCCGTCTCCGGCGTCGTCGTCACCTTCGCCGTGGCCTCTGGCGGCGGCTCGGCCACGGGGCTGACGCCGACCACCGATGCCTTCGGCGTCGCGACTGTAGGTAGCTGGACGCTCGGGACGATCGCGGGCGCGAACACGCTGACCGCGACGGCCGCGGGCATCAGCGGGTCCGTCACCTTCACGGCGACCGGCACTCCCGGCGGCGCCAGCGCCGCGCGGTCGACCTTGACACCGTCCAGCGCCAGCGTCACCGCCAACGGCACCAGCACGCAGGTGCTCACCGTGCAGGCCAAGGACGCGAACGGCAACGACCTCAGCAGCGGCGGCGCCACGGTGACGATCACGAAGTCCTCGGGCTCCGGCAGCCTCGGCGCCGTGACCGACAACCACAACGGCACCTACGCGGCGACCGCGACCGCCCCCGCCGTCGTCGGCAGCGGCGTCTTCGTCGCCACGATCGGCGGCGGCGCAGTCATGAGCGGCACCACGGGCCAGACGCAGGCGACGGTCACCTATATGGCCGGCCCGCTGGCCAAGTTCGCCGTCGCCGTGGCCGGCCCGCAGACCAACGGCGTCGCCTTCGCCGGCACCTGCACGGTCACCGCCCAGGACGCCAACGGCAACGCCATCACCGGCTTCAATGCCTACACGGGCAACGTGACGATCAGCGCCGGCCCGAACGACGGCACGATCAGCGGCTTGGGCTCGCTGAGCGGCGCCGTGCTCAACCAGGTAGGCGACTTCACGAACGGCGTCGCCTCGCTCGGCGGCAGGATAGTCTTCAAGGGCAAGGCCGGCCTGCATACGTTCACCGCGACGAGCGGCAGCTGCGGCGGCACTTCCGGTAGCGTCAGCATCATCGCCGGCGCGGCCACCAAGGTGCAGGTCGAGACCGCGGCCGACGGCTCTGGCACTGTCGTAGGTGCTCAAAGCCTCGCCTCGGGCAGCACGATCACCGCCTACGCGATCAGCCGCGACGCCTCGGACAACTTCGTCGCCAACGTCAGCGCCTCTTGGAGCCTCGCCGGCGTCAGCGGCGGCGTTGTCAGCGGCGACCTCGTGGGCTCGTCCACGGCCACCACGGGTACCAATGCCGTGTTGACCGGCCGCGTCATCGGCGGCGCCACGCTGCACGCCGTCAGCGGCATCCTCACCACGACCGACTCGGGTGTGATCACGGTCATCGCCGGCGCCGCGACCAGACTGAACGTCTCGATCCCCGCCACGACCACCGCCGGCACGCCCTTCTCCGTGACCGTCACGGCGCAGGACGCCAACGGCAACACCGCCACCGGCTACCGCG
>CAIWHY010000434.1 GCA_903912585.1 uncultured Thermoleophilia bacterium
GCCTCACCGGCATCGACCTCGGCCTGGCGGACCCAGTGGCGCAGCGTCTCGTGACAGACGCCGAGATCCTGCGCGGTGCGGTTGATCGACTGGCCGGACGTGCGCGCCAGGCGCACCGCCACAAGCCGGAACTCGGGTGGGTAGGGCGGTCGCGTTCTTGGCATGTGGACTCCCATCTTGAGGGCGAACGCCCCCAATGCTCAGGTGTCCACGAAAGCGGGTCAACTCCACGGCTCTCGACTCGGTGGAGTTTGACCAGCCCCCTCGACACCGCCCAGGCGCCCACTGAGCGGACGAGGGCCCGGCGCGCCGCCGCCTTCCATGCGGCCCGCCGCGTCATCGCCGCCGCCCGTTGACGCCCGATCGCCGAGGGCAGGGTCGTGGTCGAGCTCGCCTGATTCTGGCCCGACCGGCGGCGACCGCGGGTCGAGGTCGTGGTCCGGGCGAAGCGTCCGTGAGCAAGCGGCCCACCTGCCGCGGGTGCAACACGCTCTTCTCCGACGATCGTCTCTCCGGCGAGCCGGAAGGCCTGTACGCCGCCTGCGCCGCCTCAGAGGCGGCGCCCGAGGAGTGGGGCGTCCTGGACAGCGGAAGTCTCGTCCTGGCGATGGCCAGCGTCTTCGCCAGCGCCGCCGACCTGCCCGGCGAGCGAGTCTGCGTGCAGGCCGAGCTGGAGGCGCGCGGCATCCTCGCGGAGCGCATCGACGTGCACCTTGCGGTGGAGAAGCGGCGACGCCAAGGGTGGCATGTCGCGGCCGTCGAACGCCGGCCGGGATGCCGGCTGGCAGCGTGGCCGTTTCGCTTCGGCCGGGGTCGGAGCCGGTGCGACGCTCGACCCGCTTGGCGACGCGGTCTCCTGGAAACGCAAGAACCCCGAGGCCTACCGGGCGCTCGTGCTCTGGGCCAAGGAGGACGTCGAGAACGGCGTGCGCCCGAGCATGGACGCCTACGGGCACCTGCTGTGGCGGCCGCACATGGCGGGCCGCCTCGGGCTCGCCAGGCGCAGCGGTGACCCGGTGCTCTTCAACGACCACCTGACGAGCTCGCTCGCTGGCGCGCCTGCTGCGGCGCGAGCACGGAATCCCGTTCCCGACCCGTCAGGCCCGCGTCGACAGCTGGCGGGAGCCGAGCCCGTGCAGCTGATCGTCGGGATACTGGTGCCGCTCCTCGCGGCCGCCGTCGGCCTCCTGCTGGCGGTGGCCCTGGCCTGCGGCACGCGGGAGCACGCCTGCCGGGCCGACTTCCGCGCCGGCCTGAGGGCTGCGACCCTCGCGCTCGGCCAGATCGCGGATTCCCTCGCTAAGCCCGAACGGGAAGCCCCTGGAAGAGAGCCCCGTCACTGAGGACCTCGAGTTGGCAGCCGCCGGCGGGATGCCCCCGTCTCTGGTACCAGCAGAATGGTCAGCCTCCTCGCTTGATGGCATCGTAGCGTAGCTCTCTCAGGCTGCGCCGGCGGGGTGCGCAGCGGCGTACTCGTTTGGGGGTCAGGTAGCCGAGCGAGCTGTGCAGGTGTTCGGCGTTGTGATCAGAGCCGAAGCGGTCAAGCAGCACGCGGGCGCGGGCGAGGCTCCAGAACTCGTGCTCGTTGAGGCACTCGTCGCGCAGGCGGCCGTTGAACGACTCGCCGAAGCCGTTCTGCCAGGGCTTGCCGGGCGCGATGTGGAAGGTGCCGGTGCCCGTCTCCTCAAGCCAGTCCACCACGTCCGAAGCGACGAACTCGCCGCCGTTGTCCGACCGCATGACCGCGGGAGCGCCGCGGCACGCGAAGAGCTCCGCGAGCACGCCCTTGACGGTGCGCGCGGATCGAGTGCGCCCCGTGCACGGCGAGCGCCAGGCGCGTGAACTCGTCGACGACGGTGAGCACCTTCATCGTGCGGCTCGAGGCGACGGCGTCGCGCGCGATGCGTAGGTCCAGACGTGGCCCTGGCAGGCCGCCGCGACCGGCACGCCGGCGCCGGTCCTGACCTTGCGCCATGGCCTTGCCATGAACCCCGAGCGCGAACGTATGGCCTGTCGCTCAGTGGGTACCGCTGCGCCCCGTCGACCTCTGTGGCAGGATGGATGGACGATTCCACGATGCCGCTGGCGCTCCGGGCGTCACTCGACGGGAGGGTCCGCATGAAGACGATCGACGAGGCTCTGGACATCGTCCTCGACGCGACGCGCACTCTTGGCGAGGAAGAGGTGCCGCTCTTCGAGGCATTGCGCCGCGTGGCGAGCAGGTCTGTGCTCTCGCCCATCGATATCCCGCCGTTCTCGTGCTCCGCCATGGACGGCTACGCCGTGCGCGGCCGCGATCTTGATCACGACGGCCTCACGTTCGAAGTGGTGGACGAGGTGCCGGCCGGCACGGTGTCTTCTGTCGCCGTCGGTGCCGGCTGCGCCGCCAAGATCATGACTGGTGCGCAGTTGCCCTCAGGAGCCGACACAGTGGTCCCGGTCAAGCTGACCAAACCCGGCGCGAGTGACGTGAGGGTAGGCGGCCGGGTGTGCGTCGTGCGCGCGCTGGAGCCGGGCGCGAACGTGCGCCGCGCGGGCGATGGTCTGGCGCGCGGTTCGAGCGTCTTGGGTCCGGGCCAGGGCCTGAGCCCAGCTCACCTCGGTCTCCTCGCCTCCCTCGGTCTCGGCGCGGTCGCCGTCACGGTCAGGCCGCGTGTCGCGATCCTCGCCACCGGCAGCGAGTTGGTCGCTCTCGGCGAACCCTGTGGGCCGGGGCAGATCAACGATGCGAACTCCATCGCGGCCTACGGCCAGGTCCTGGAGGCCGGCGCCGAGCCGCTGCTCCTCGGCATCGCGCGCGACGACCGGGACGAGCTGCGCCGGCTCCTCAAGACGGCGCTCGAGGCCGATGTCGTGATCACCTCCGGTGGCGTGTCCGTAGGCGAGCTCGACTACGTGAAGGAGATCCAGGAAGACCTCGGTGTGGAGACCCGATTCTGGGGCGTCAAGGCGAAGCCCGGCTGGCCGCTGACCTTCGGCGTGTGCGGCGAGACCCTGGTGTTCGGTGTGCCGGGCAATCCGGTAGCGGCGATGGTCTCGTTCGAGTTGTTCATACGGCCGGCCCTGCATGCGATGCAGGCCCGTCGCGACCTCTTTCGTCCCTGCGTGCGGGCGACGTCGCGCGACGCACTGAAGGCGACCAAGGAGCGGGTGGAACTGACTCGCTGCCGTCTCTTCCGGGAGGGCGGCGGCTTCAGCTTCGCGAGGGCGGGCTCGCAGGGGTCTGGCGTGCTGCACTCGATGGCCCTGGCCGACGGGCTCGCGCTCGTGCCTGCGGGGCATCCCGGCAGCGAACCAGGTGCCGAGTTCGGCGTGCTGCTTCTGGAAGGCGCCAGTTCGGAGCGTCCACCCTTCCCGGACTGAGCGCGCGCTCCAGCGCCGGACGCGCCAGGCCGTCACCGGACCCACCCGCAGACAAGACGAGCACGACCTGCGGGGACGGGAGCGGCCTATGGAAGGATCGAGACCGGTCTCGAGCGCGATCGGCCAGAACGGCCTCAGTAACTACGCAGCTGATCGAGACGCTCCGCGAGAAAGCGTGCGAGGCGCGCTCCGTCGTCGAGTCCGAACTTGGGACTACGAGCGATCCCGGAGTCGGTCACGATCGCGAGCACCTCGTCTTGGCGGCAGAGCGGCTCGTCGTGGCCGGCAGCCAGGCGGAAGACTTCGACCTTGTTCGGAGACTGGAGCTTGTGCCCCTCGACGACGACGATGTCGAAGCCGGTGAAGTACCGCAGCACGATGTCCACCAGACTCGCTTCGTGAGGGAGCGACATGACGAGGGCGAGCTTGACTGGCGAGTGGACGACGTAGGCCTCGGCGCCTGCCTGCCCGAGACGCCAGGAGTCCTTGCCGGGGACATCGATGTCGAAGCGGTGTGCGTCGTGTTTCACGGCGCCCACGCGCAGGCCAAGAGCGCGGAGCTCGGGGATCAGCTTCTCGAGGAGAGTGGTCTTCCCGCTGCCGCTCTTGCCGACGACGGCGACCACCGCCGGCCGGCGATTGGCGACGTCGTGCGCGTCACGGTCGAGGCGCCGGCGCGCGTCCTCCAGATCGGCCGGCGTGTTGACGCTGAAGAACAGCGCCGGCGAGGTGAACGGCACCTCCGCCACTCGCACCTGGGAGTAGAGGTCCGGGATCCTGTGATTCCCGGCCGCGAGGAGGCGACGGATCGGCGCGAGACACCCCGGACCGTACACGGCATGCAGCGGCTCGACGTGGCCCGCGACCACTGGGAGCGCGACGTCGACGTCGACGTCGACGAAGGCTTCCACGACCTCCTTGATCGCGGCGCGCTCGGCGAACGGCATGTCCGCCGCGAGCACGAAGATGGGCGCATCGTAGTGAGCCAATGCACTCACGATGCCGGCCAGCGGTGATCCCGGGACCTCATCGCAGATGACCTCACAGCCGCTCGGGACCAACTCCGGGTCACTCCCGGCCCGAAGCGAGATCGCTACTACGGGAAAGACCTCTCGGAGGGCGGCGATGCCGCGCTCGACCAAGGTCGCGCCGTCCAGCTCCAGGGTGCGCTTGTCGAAGCCCATGCGGCGACCCTCGCCGCCGGCCAGGAGGACTCCGGCAGCCACGGGCGTACGCGACGTCTTTCCTGAGGTCGTCATGGCTGAGGCATGATACTGCAAGACGAGCCCGACATCGCGGCCGCCTTCATGCGCCGGCCCCCGAGAAGCAGTCCGCGAAGCCCTCGAATCAGCCCGACCGCCGCTGCCGGGGCTTCGAGTGTGGCGGTGAGGAAGCTCATCGCATCGATGGAGCGCACGCCCTACATGGACCAGGCGCGCGTGCGCCCGAGGCAGCCGCCTGCAGCGGGCCTTCGATGGGCTCGCTCACTGACGCACGCTGATCTCGAGTGCCTGACTCACGCCTCGTAGACCTCGATCTCGACCGCCTTGACGGCCACGAAGACAGGACCGCCGTCGTCGAGGTGCAAGGAGGCCACGGCCCCCGGGGTGACCTCGGCGATGATCGGCAGCACGCCGCTCACATGGGCGCGCACGTGATTCCCGATGACGTCGAGGTCCCCGACCGCGCCTTCCCAGACGTTCCTCGGCGAGCCTTCCGGGAAGACGCGGTGAAGGGCGACCGCCCGCGGTGAGATCACGGCGAACACATCGCCCGACTCCGGCACGGGGTCGGCGACGACAAGGTGCCGACCGTTCTCCAGCACGACCGAGCGCTGCTCGGCGCGGCCGCGATACAGGTTCAGGCCGAGCAGGTCGGCCACATATCGAGAGCGCGGGTGCGCGGACAGCTCCTCCGGCGTCCCGGCCTGGACGACGCGCCCGGCCTCCAGGACGACGAGCCGGTCGCCGAGGGTCATCGCCTCTATGGGGTCGTGCGTGATCACGAGGCACATCCCGGGAAATGCGGCAAGGTGCCGGGAGAGGCCGCGGCGCAGCTCGGCGCGGGCGCCGGCATCCATGGCGGCAAGAGGCTCGTCGAGCAGGAGCAGGCGCGGGTCGGTGGCGAGCGCCCGCGCGAGGGCGACGCGCTGCGCCTGCCCGCCCGAGAGCGCCCGCGGCTTCTCGGCGGCGACGTCGACCAGCCCTACGCGCTCGAGCTGCGCGAGAGCGCGCTTCCGCGCCGCGGCGCGCGCGAAGCCGCTCGATCGCGGCCCGAAGGCGACGTTTTCGAGCACGGTCAGGTGCGGGAAGAGCAGATAGTCCTGGAAGACGACGCCGATCGGCCTCTTCTCGGTGGGCATCCGTACGCCGGCAGCCGGGTCGTCGAGGACGACGCCGTCGAGGACGATGCGGCCGCGCTCGAGCGGCACGAGGCCGGCGAGCGCGCGAAGGAAGGTCGTCTTGCCGGCGGCGTTGGGCCCGAGCAGCACGACGACGCCGTTGCTCGCCACCCTGAGTTCGACGTCGAGATCGAGGGTGCCCTTGCGCAGGCCGACGACGGCATCGAGGCTCATGGCCGACTTCCATCTGCAGGTCGCATGGCCGGAGCGCTCATCGTGAGGGGAA
>CAIWHY010000435.1 GCA_903912585.1 uncultured Thermoleophilia bacterium
CGGCGACTCCGCCGTGCTCTCCGCGGCGGCCGGCGCCAGCGACTCCGCCACGCGCGCCTCTCTGAGCTGCCGCTTGAGCTTCTTCTCGTCGCCGCGCAGCCTGGCGAAGGCGATCTCGCGGATCGGCCCCGGCACCTTGTTCACCTTCTCGCCGGTCATCAGCGCCAGCAGGTAGTCGAGCGCCACCTTCTCGAGCAGCGCCATGTTGAACACGGCGCGGTCCACGTCGCCGCCGAGCACGAGGACGCCGTGGTTGGCGAGGATGAAGGCGTTGTCGCCGCTCGTGATGCGCTTGCGCACGTTCCTCTTGAGGAAGCTCGTGCCGGAGGGCGCGTAGTCGATGATCTCGACGGAGCGCCCGAGAAAGCGCACCTGCTCGTCGAACAGCGCCGGGATCGGCTGCCGCACCAGCGCCAGCGCGCTCGCGTAGGGCTGGTGCGTGTGCACGATCGCGTTCACGTCCGCGCGCTGCTGATACACCGCGGCGTGCATGCCGGACTCGATCGAGGCCTTGCGCTCGCCCTCGAGGCGCTCGAGCGCGAAGTCGAGGACGCAGATGTCCGCGGCCTTCATCTTGGCGTAGTCGTAATTGGTCGGCGTGATGGCGAACGCGTCCCGGCCCGGGACGCGGACCGAGACGTTGCCCTCGGTCGCCTTGAGGTAGCCGCGCTCGAGCAGGGCGCGGCAGGTGGCGACGACCTGCTCCCTGGCGGCGGCGAACTGCCCCATCACAGCGTGACCAGCACGAGGATGATCGTGACGACGGCCAGGATGAGGCCGCACACCGTCGTCACGACGATCGCCCAGCGGTCGTCGGGCAACCGGCCGTTCCTCTCAAGCGCCGCCCTGACGGAGAGCGAGCTGTACGCGGCGTACGCGATGAGGAAGGCGCCGAAGAGGCCGTAGCCGAGGCCCAGCGCGGCGAACGGCGCGCGGTGCACGTCGATGAGCGCAGGGATCAGGCGCCCCACGGCGAGCGCGAGCCCGAGCGCCGCGAGCCCCGTGCGCAGCCAGGCCAGATACGTCCGCTCTGCCGCCAGGCTCGTGCGCCGCGGCGCGGAATCGCCGCCGGCCGCCGGCTCCCTCACATCCCTGTCAGCAGCCACCATCGTCCTCCGTCTTCGCGTCGCGCCGCCCGCCGAGAGCCACGCTCACTTCCAGTCCGCCGAGCAGGGTGAGGTTGAGGATCCACGCCCACACCAGGAGCGCGATCGCCGTGCCCAGCACACCATACACGCGATTGTACGAGCCGAAATGCGCGAGATAGGCGCTGAAGACGGCGGACGCGACCAGCAGCGCCAGGACGGCGAGGCACGCGCCGGCGAGGTCGTGGAGGACGCGCCGCCGGCCGCTCCGCGGTGCGGCGCGGTAGAGCAGCACGAACACCGCCGTCGCCAGGGCGAAGAAGAACGGCCACTCGGCGATCGTCCAGAAACGGACGACCGCCTCGCCGATGCCGAAGAGCCGGCCCAGCCACGCGGCGAAGGGGCCGGCAAAGGCGACGACCACCGCGGCCGCGGCGAGCAGCACGGCGAGCAGCAGTGCGAGGCCGAGCCGCAGGAGCAGGAGGCGCAGACCGCTGCGCGCGTCGGGCTTGCCGCTCACTTCGCCCGCCGCCCACAGGAACGCGGCGACGTAGGACGACGTCGTCCACAGCGCGATGACGACGCCGATGCTCAGGAGCACCGGCGTGCCGCTGTTCTTGAAGATGCTGTCGAGCACGCTCTGCACGAAATCGACGGCCCACTGCGACTTCGTCTGGGCGACGGCGTCGAGGAGCTGGTGCACCGCCGCCGGCGTGAGGCCGATCGCGCCGAGGATCGCCGTCACCACGATGAGCACGGGGAAGACGGCGAGGACGAGGAAGTACGTGAGCGCCGCCGCGTGCCGCGGCAGATCGTGCGCGGCCACCGGCCCGGCCAGCGCTCCCAGCCGGGCCCGGACGCGCGACTGCAGCGGCGTCCCCTCCGACTGCGGCGGTAGCTCCCCCGACTGCGGCGGCATCTCCTCCGACTTCGGCGCTAGCTCCCCCGACTTCGGCGGCATCTCCGGATCCGGCACTCGCCCTCCTCGCGAAGCGGTCGCTGGCGAGTATCCCACAGCGCGGCGCTGGCGCCTCCGACCTCGTTTGTGCGCAGGCGCGACTTCAAGGGCGTGACGTCACTGCGGGTGTATCGCCGCTCACCCGCATCGGGTGAGGACTCGCCGCCCCGCGCCCGCTAGTTTCTTCTCGAGGACAGGGTCTGCGGCACGGCGGCAAGCCGGCCGCGGAAACGCGAAGGGGGACACATGACCACGTTGAACCACACGCATCCAGGGGCGTCGCTGCCGTACTCACGGCCGCGCGCCGAGACCTCCGCTGCCGACCACGGCGCCTGGCGAGATCTGCTCGTCACCCTCGTGGTCGCACTCTTCGTGGTGGCGGCAGCGATCGCCGTGATCGCTCTGACGAGCTCCGAAGTCCCGACCGCGACGGTCCACCACGGCGGCGCGCACGGCCGCGCCGGCGTCCTCTTCAGGCAGCAGCTGAGCGGGCCGCTGCGGGCGACGGAGTCGGGCATCGCGCGCAAGGGCGCTTTCGGGCGGGCGCACTGGCAGCAGACGATCGGCGGCGTCACCGCCTCGACCGCCGCCGCCGGGATCGCCGGTGAGCAGATGAGCGGGCCGATGACCCTTGACAAGCTGCGCCTCGCGCGTCACGGAGTCTTCGGCCGGACGGCGGCCGGATCAAACGGGAGTTCAGCAGCGGGGTGACGCCGGGGCCGCCCGGCGGCGCGCGCGTCCGCCGGGCTGTGCGTCACCAGCCGCCGCCCGCGCCGTCGTCATCGAGACCGGCGCAGGCGGCGTCGCGTACGGGCGCGTAGCGCAGGAGCGCTTGCGCGGAGGAGCGTCGTCGCGATCGCGCCGCGCAGCGTCTCAGCGACTTGAGTACAATCGCCCTCGCGGGCGCTTACCGCGGCCGCATCGACAGCTACGACGCATTCACGACCGGCAAGGCCATCACGCTCAACGCGAAGGTGGAGACCAGAGACTGCCCGGGCTCGGGGCATTTCGCGATGATATTCA
>CAIWHY010000436.1 GCA_903912585.1 uncultured Thermoleophilia bacterium
AGGAGCTCGGCGGCGCGCTCGCAGGCGTCCGCCGCCGCGACCAGGGCGGTGGCGCGATCCGGCTCCGCCTGGCGCGCGACGGCGCGCAGGCGCTGGCCCAGCGGACGCTGACGGCGCTGCCCGCGCAGGTCCGCCAGCAGGAGCTCCACGCCGAGGGCGTCGACCCCGTCGCTGAACGCGTCCGTCGCCTCCTGGTACAGGAGATGCGCCTCGTCGATGACCACGTCCTCGAAAGGCGGCAGTGTGTCGCGGCCGGTGAGCAGCAGGGCGTGGTTGACGCAGACGAGGTGCGCCGCGTCCGCGCGGCTGCGCGCCAGGCGCCAGTGGCAGCCGCGGCGCTGGGGGCAGTGGCGCCCGAGGCACGTAGCGCGCGAGGAGCGGAGCTCGCGCGCGAGGTCGGCGAGGGCCGGGAGCTCGCGCGAGGCGCGATAGGGCAGGGCGGAGAGGTCGACGTCGCCGCGCCGCGCCCGGCCGACGACGTAGGCGAGCGCCAAGGCGCGGTCGCGATCCGGCAGGGCTCCCTCCTCTGCCGCGACCGCCTCATCGAGCCGGCGCCGGCAGACGTAGTTCTCGCGTCCCATCAGGAGAGCCCAGCGCCAGCCATCGGGCAGCGCCTCGGCGACCAGGGGGAGCTCGTGCGCGGCGAGCTGGCGCTGCAGCGCCTTGGTCTTGGTGCTGACGACGACGCGGCGCCCCGCGGCGGCGCTGTGAAAGGCCGCGGGGAGGAGGTAGGCGAGGCTCTTGCCCATGCCGGTGCCGGCCTCGAACAGGCCGACGCCGCCGCCCGCGAACACGTCCGCGGCGGCCTCGGCGAGCTGCACCTGCCCGGGCCGCCGGCGGTAGCCGGGCAGCCGCGCCACCAGGCTGCCGGCTCGCGGGTCGTCCGCGGCGGTGCCTTCGGCGGCGTCCGGATCGAGCTCGGCGCGCCAGCCCCCGGACTCGACCGCGAGAAGCGTCAGCTGCGCCGGGCCGCCGCCGGGAACGGTATCGGCGACCACCGGCGGCGGAGCCTCGTCCGGCGCCGCGGCGAAGCGGTCGAGCAGGCGCAGCGGCGCCCAGCGCACGGCGCCGAGCAGCGAGCGCTCCTCGGCTCCGAGCCCCGCGGCGCGCGCCACGAGGCGCCGCAGCACGTCTGCCGTCGTCTCCGCGTCGGGGAGGGCGCGATGCGCCTCGCGGTCGCTGCCGAACTCCTCAGCCAAAACCGCGAGCGCGTGGCGGTCGAGCTCGGGGTAGAGCAGGAGCGCCGCCTCGAGCGTGTCGAACCACTCGTTGGCCAGCTGCGGCGACCCGGTGCGACGCGCTCCCGCCGCCAGGTGCTCGCGGTCGAAGCCGACGTTGTGGCCGACGATGACGGCGTCGCCGACGAAGGCGCGCACCTGCGCGTAGGCCTCCCCGAAGCCGGGGGCGTCGCGCACGTCCTCGTCGCGGAGGCCGGAGAGGCGCGTGATGAAGAGGGGGATCGGGACGCCCGGGTCGACGAGCGTCGTGAAGGCGTCGACGGTCTCGAGGCGAGGACCCAGCCGCACGGCGCCGATGTCGACGATCCGGTCGCGCTCGGGATCTAGCCCCGTGGTCTCGGTGTCGAGGACGACGAGCTGGGGGACGGCCGCGGGCATGGCCTCAGGATAGCAGAGGCCGGGAGGGCGGCCCGGCGCGGCGGGGAGTCCGGCCCGGCGCGTGGACTCGCGGTCGGCGCGGCGCGGCGGGCCTCAGTCGCCGGCGGTCACTGTCTCGGGCCGCGTGCGGCCTCGGTCGCGCCGGCAGCCTCCGGCGCGCCGGCGGCTGCTTTGCCGGCGCCGGCGGTAGTCTCGAGGGCGCCGGTCGCCATGGTGGCGATGAGGCCGAGAAGCTCGGCCTGGCCCTCGCGGGCCGCGCGGGCGAGCGTCAGCGTGAGCGTCAGCGGGCGGCCGCCGCTCGGCGCCGACGAGACGATGACATGGGCCGAGTTGCTCTGGGTGCTGCGCTCGCCGCCCGCGGCGGCCGGCACGCCGGAGGCGCCGGCGCTCTCGCCCTCGTAGCTGGCGACGCAGGAGATGCCCTCGAGGGCACGTGCGGCCAGCTCGGCCGCCTCCCGAAGCAGGCCGCCGACCGTGCTCTGCGTGCGCAGGCGGCCCTGGCCGTCGCCTATCGTCTCGATGGCGCGGCGCAGTGCCACCACGTCCTGGTCGCTGCGCTTGAGCCGCGAGAAGACCTTGGCGTTGTGGAGCGCCACGGCGGCCTGCCCGGCGACGGCGTTGGCCAGGCGCAGCTCCTGGCGGCTGAAGCGACGCTCGCGCTGGTGGTCGAGCACCTCGAGCAGGCCGATGGACTGCCCTTGATGGACCATCGGCACGACCAGCAGGCTCTTGTCTCCGTCGCGGCGCATGATCGAGACCTCGGCCGGGTCGGCGTGCGGGTCGCTCACGTTGACGGTCACGCACTCCTGTTCCTCGATGACCCTGCGCGCCACCGGGAACTGGCTGAGCGCGTAGACCATGTTGTCCGGCTGGCGGTTGCCGACGTTGTCGTAGTCGGCCAGCACCGAGACGCTGCGCGTCGAGGCGTCGAACTCGGAGATCACGCAGAAGTGCGCCTCGAGCAGGCCGGTCATCTGCTTGGCGACCTCGCGCAGCAGATCGGTCACGTCCAGCTGGCTGGAGACGAGGATGGCGGTCTTGACCAGCGTCTCCAGCTCGCGCTCGCGCGCCAGCCGCGCGGCGAGGTGGTTGCTGTCGCCGATCAGGTGCGCGAGCTCGTCGATATCCTCCTGCTTGATACGGCGGTGCCCGCCGGCCGTGCGCGTGCAGGGCAGGAACCCGGAGGTCGTCCAGCGGCGGATGGTGTGCGGTGAGACGCCAAGGCGGCGGGCGGCGTATTGGACGCTGAGGTACATGCCCTGAACTTATCCTCGAACTTGTCCATCGTCAACGCGCGTCAACTTCGGCGCCCGCGGGGCGCGAACTTCTGCCGCCTCCTCTGATCAGCAAAAGACCTGCGTGGCGCCAGAATGCCGGGGCCTCTACGCGGCCGCGCGGTGGAAGATCACGCCGGAGGTCGCGTGGCCGTACCGGCGCAGGGCGCCGGCCGCGCCCGGCGGCGCCTCAGGTCGCGGCCACGGCGGCCGCGATGGCGGCCACGAAGTCGAGCAGTTCGACCTGCCCGTCGCCCGGGGGCTCCGCCAGCGTGACGGCCAGCGTGAGGTCCGTGCGGCCCGACGGGTCGCGCGCCACCAGCAGGCTGGCGCTGGTCCCGCGCCGCGGGGCGTCCGCGCCGGCTTCGGCGACCTGCCCGGCGCCGAACGCGCCGGCGCTCTCGCCGCCCT
>CAIWHY010000437.1 GCA_903912585.1 uncultured Thermoleophilia bacterium
AGCGCGTGGATCCGCTGCTCGCCCTGCGGCAGGCAGCCCGTCTCCTCGATGAGACCCCTGTTGGCGTCGTGCGCCAGCGAGTCGACGAGCGCCGTGACGAGACCGGCTTTGTTGCCGAAGTGATAGCCGATGCTCGCCTTGGACTCGCCCGCCTCGCGCGCGATGGCCGAGAGCCTGAGCGCCTCGAAGCCGCCGCCTGCCAGCAGCCGCTGGGCGGCGGCGAGGATGCGCTGGGCCGTCGGCGCCAGCGCCTCCATCGGGTCTTCCAGCAGCAGCGGCTCGGGCAGACCCTCGCCGCGCGCCAGGCTCTCGCGTTTGTGATCGACCGCGTTCACCGACGGTTCACACCCCTCTCGTGGCGTCCCCACGCGTGCTTGTCAACGTGATCCCTCGCTGGTAGTGTACCTTTGTCCGTCCGGACAGACAACTTTCCCGGACGGAGCGAACGACGGCAACCGACTCTTCCGAACGCCCCGCAGGAGGTACGCACAGTGGACACCACCCTTCCCCCCCTCAAGAAGCTCCGCGGCCGCCATTTCCTCACCGACCTCGACTACACGCGCGAGGAGCTCGAGGACCTGCTCAAGCTCGCCGTGCACCTCAAAGCGCTCTGGAAGAAGCGTCCGCTCACGCCCTTCCTGCCGGGCCAGCACCTGGCGATGATCTTCGAGGCCGCCTCGACGCGCACGCGCGTCAGCTTCGAGAACGGCTTCGCGGAGCTCGGCGGAAACGCCCTCTATCTGCGCCCCGGCGAGATCCACCTGCCCGGCCGCGAGAGCATCGCCGACACGGCGCGGACGCTGTCGCAGTACAACTCCGCCATCGAGATCCGCAGCAAGGCCAACGAGACCGTGAACGAGCTCGCCGCCTGGTCGGCCGTGCCGGTCATCAACGGCATGGACCACGACCGGCACCCCTGCCAGAGCATGAGCGACGCCTTCACGATCCTGGAGCACGCGGGCACGCTGGCCGGCGTCACGTTCGCCTACGTCGGCGACGCCGCCCACCCCTGCAACTCGTTGTCCACGACGCTCACCAAGCTCGGCCTCAACGTGCGCGTCGGCAACGCCGCCGGGTACGAGATGTCGGCCGGCCTCGCCAAGCTCGCCGAGCAGTTCGCCGCCGAGAGCGGCGGCTCGTTCCTGCTCACCAACGACCCGCTCGAGGCCATCGCCGGCGCCGACTTCATCTACACCGACTGCTGGTGGTGGACGGGCCAGGAGGACGAGTACAAGGACCGCATCGCCGCCTTCCAGCCGTTCCAGGTCAACAAGGAGTTCTGGAGCCACACCAAGCCGGGCGCGAAGTTCATGCACTGCCTCCCGGCGATGCGCGGCGAAGAGGTCACCGACGACGTGGCCGACAGCGACGCCTCGATCATCTTCCCGCAGGCGCAGAACCGGATGCACTTCCAGAAGGCCCTGATGCTGGCGCTGATCGGCATCGACGCGCTGCCGGCCGATCCCGACCTGCAGCCCATCGGCAAGGCCCTGCTCAGCTGAGGATCACCGCACCGCCGAAAGGAACCATCACCATGGCTACCGACCTCCATACCGCGGCGCCCGGGGGGACGCTCGCCGAGAGACCCAAGGTGTTCGGCCTGTTCAGCATGGTGCTGTTCAGCGTCTCCGCGATCCTGGTCGCCGACACTGTGGCCACTTCGGCCGCGATCGGCGTCCAGGGGATCGGCTTCTGGATCATCCTGGGGCTGCTCTTCTTCATCCCCTACGGCTTCGTCACCGCCGAGCTGGGCAGCGCCTGGCCGGACGAGGGCGGCATCTACGTCTGGGTGAAGGAGGCCTTCGGCCCCGGCTGGGGCACCGTGACCAGCTGGATGTACTGGGTCAACGTCGCCCTCTGGGCGCCGTCCGTCTTCGTCCTGTTCGTGGGCGCCATCGGGGTGGCCTTCAACGTCACCATCGCGCCCTTGTGGCAGGCCGTCATCGTCATCGCCATGGTGTGGGCGATCGTGGGCGTCGGCATCCTGCCGCTCTCGTGGACCAAGTCCATCCCCAACCTGAGTGCGGCGCTCAAGGTGATCGTGCTCGTCGGCCTGGGAGTCATGGGCGTGGTGTTCGCGATCAAGCACGGCACCGCCAACTCGTTCTCGGCCAGCCAGTGGGTGCCGGCGTGGAACACGGACAGCCTCTCGTTCCTCCCCATCATCATCTACTCGTACATGGGCTTCGAGCTCATGAGCTCGGCCGGCGGCGCGATCAAGAACCCCAAGCGCGACGTGCCCAAGATGATCATCGTCGCCGGCGCGGCGATTCTCGCCGTGTACTGCTTCGCTACGTTCGGGGTCCTGGCGGCGACCAAGACCGCCGACGTCAGCATCGTCACCGGCATCGTCGACGCCCTCAAGCTCATGTTCCACGACGTCTTCGGCGGCGCCACGTGGCTGTTCGACATCGTCGTCGTCGCCCTGCTGTTCACCTTCTTCGGCAACATGGTGACCTGGTCGATCGGTGCCAACCAGACGATCAGCGCCACCGGCCTCGACGACACCGCCCCCGGCGTGTTCGGCCACGTCAACAAGCGTTTCGGCACGCCGGACTACGCCTTCGTGCTGATGGGTCTCATCGCTACCGGCATCACGGTGCTCGCCTACGCGCTCGACCCGAACCAGGCGAGCGTCTTCTGGACGCTGTTCGCCCTGTCGTCGATCGTGTTCCTGATCCCCTACCTGCTGATGTTCCCGGCGCTCCTTGTGCTGCGCCGCAAGTTCCCCGACAAGCCGCGTCCGTACACGGTGCCAGGCGGCAAGGCCGGCGCCTGGATCGTCACGATCCTCTGCGAGACCGGCATCGTGCTCACCCTGTTCCTCTTCTTCTACTTCCCGGTCGAAGGCACGTCCAAGGGCATCTTCTGGGCGATCACCGGGGGCGGCACCGCCATCTCTCTGTTCATAGGCTGGTGGCTGTACTGGCAGGCGAGCCGCAAGAACGACGCTCGCCTCAAGCCCCAACCGACCGACGCATAGGGACTCCGATGGCAACAACGACCAAGAGCAACCCCAAGACCGTCGTCGTCGCCCTCGGCGGCAACGCCATCCTGCAGCCCGGCCAGCTCGGCACCTTCGAGGAGCAGCTCTTCAACATCGACGGCGCCATGGGCCGCATCGCGCAGCTGGTCGAGGAGGGCTGGCGC
>CAIWHY010000438.1 GCA_903912585.1 uncultured Thermoleophilia bacterium
ATCCAGCAGCGGATCTTGGGCAGGTGGTACGGGTTGACCACGGTCTCCCACTCGTCGGTGGCGCCCTGGATCTCGGGGTACTGGAAGCGCCAGTAGACGATGTCCTGGATCAGGTGGTCGGCCGCCCTGACGTTGCCGGCCTCGCCGATCGCCACGCCGATCGCCTCGTAGCACTGGAAGCGCATCAGCAGGAACTCGTTGTCGCGGTCGCGGAAGAACTCGGTGAGCCGGCTGAGGATCCTCTCGGCGTCGGTGTGGCGGTTGGGCTGCATCATCTGCTTGACCACGCCGAGGAGATCGACCATCACCTCCTTCTGGCGATAGCCGAGGGTCTGGTCCTTGAGCAGGAAGAGGCAGACGGCGAAGCGGTCCTCGAGGTTCTCGACGAGGTAGAGCCGGTCGATGGCGCGCTCGACCAGCTCCGACAGGAGCGGGAAGTCGCCGGACAGCAGACGCTCGGCCGGCGCCTCCTCGACGGCGACCGTGGCGGAAGCGACGCGGCGGCGGCCGAGGAAGGCGAAGCGCTCGGACACGGCCGCCGCATCGGTGAGCCCCTTGCCCTGCGACTTGGCCCAGCGGGGTACGTCGAG
Organism: uncultured Thermoleophilia bacterium; assembly: GCA_903912585.1. Classification (GTDB taxonomy): domain Bacteria; phylum Actinomycetota; class Thermoleophilia; order UBA2241; family UBA2241; genus CAIXSE01. The sequence goes on from CAIWHY010000438.1 coordinate 591, forward strand.
GCGCTCGCGCGCCTGGCCGTAGCCCGCGAGCAGGAGGGCGCGGTAGAGGGCGAGGTAGGCGGCGGCCAGCGGCGGCCGCGCCGCCGCGCGCTGCACGAGGTTGCGCAGCAGCGCGTCCCGCTCCAGCATCGGCGCCTCGCGCGCGCCGATGAACGCCGTGAGCGACGCGCCGAGCATCGCCAGCGGCTCGTCGTAGGCCCGCCCATACTGGCCGCCGAGCGCCTGCGTGCACCACATGAGCAGAGCGCGCAGGAGCAGCGAGAACTGCTCGTCGCTGAGCGGCGAGTCGAGCAGCGTGGCGACGAGCTCGGCCAGCAGCGCGAAGCGCTCGGCGCGCCCGGGTGACCTCTCGAAGTAGGGCCAGTTGCGCAGGAGGATCGTCTGGAAGCCCTCGACCAGGAGGTCGACGTTGCGGAAGGTGTGGAAGTACTCGCCCAGGGTCTCCGCCAGCGACGCACGCACGCCGTGCAGGCCCTCCACCGCCTGCAACAGCGGCAGGTAGCGCTCCGGGATCACGACCTCCTGGGCGGTGGTCGCGATGTTGGCGCGCAGGGCGTCCGAGTCGAAGGGTACGGGCGGCGTTCTCACGATGGATCCAATGATACCTTGGGCGCAGCCATGACCTAAGATGGCAGCCACGAGCTGCAAAGCGCAGGCGACGGCTTCGCGGAGGTCGGGCCCCGTGCGGGCCCGCGAGCCGTCCCCTCGACGGGGAGGAGACGTCAGGCGATGAGCAGACAACGCACGCTGGGCATCAACGGACTGGGCCGCATCGGCAAGCTGACCCTGTGGCACCACCTCGGCCGGGACGAGTTCGATCGCATCGTGATCAACGTGGGCCGTCCCGTGGGGACGTCGCTCGACTCCGTCGTGCAGTACATCGCCAAGGACAGCACCTACGGCCCCGTGCAGCGCTTCCTCTACGGCCAGTCGGGCGTCCTCGACATCAGCGTCGTCGACGAGGACAAGGGCCTGATCAGCGCCTTCGGCAAGGAGCTGGTCGTCCTGCGCGAGCACCGCGACCCCAAGGACATCCCGTGGCGCGACCACGGCGTGACGCTGGTCGTCGAGTGCACCGGCACCTTCCGCGACCCCTACGCCGAGGCAGACGCCCCGCGGGGTTCCCTGCGCGGCCACCTCGTGGGCGGCGCGAAGACGGTGATCCAGAGCTCGCCTTACAAGAGCAAGCAGAAGGGCGTCCCGCTGCCGGACGACGCCACCATGCTGGTCCACGGCATCAACCACTTCGAGTTCGACCCGGCCAAGCACCGGCTCGTCTCCGCCGCATCCTGCACGACCACGGCGCTGGCGCACATGATGCGCCCGCTGCTCGACCGCGACCTCACGCGCAACATGATCACCGCCGGCATGAGCACCGTGCACTCGGTCACCAACTCACAGCCGGTACTGGACGCGGTGCCCAAGGCCGGCGCCACCGACCTGCGCAAGAGCCGGGGGGCGCTCGACAACATCGTCCTCACGTCCACCAACGCCGCGGCGGCGCTCGAGCAGGTCATGCCCGAGATCGCGCGCATCGGCTTCATGGCCGACTCGGTGCGCATCCCCACGCAGAGCGTGAGCCTGATCATCCTCAACGTCACCTTCCAGAGCGAGGCGCTGCCGGACGGGACGGTCTCGGTGGAACGCGACTCCATCAACGCCATCTACGAGGACGCCGCGGCCGGCGAGGCGCACGGGCTGCTCAAGTTCAGCAAGGAGCAGAACGTCTCGCGGGACATGCTGGGCGAGACCGCGGCGGTCGTGATCGAGGGCGTGGAGACGCACACGCGCACCGGCTTCATGAACCTGATCGTGCCGCCGAGCGACCCGGGCGCGGCGGGCGACAGCGTGCGCATCCCGCTGACGCACGTCAAGATCTTCGGCTGGTACGACAACGAGATGGGCAGCTACACGTACCGGCTCGGCGAGCTCACGGAGCACGTGGCGCGCAGCATGTAGCGCGAAGCGCGGCGGCCGGCGCGGACTCGGCGGCCGGCGACCTCAGCCCGACGAGCCCCCGGCGAGCGCCAGCAGGCGGCGCAGGCGGTGGTTCATCGCCGACTTGGAGAGCGGCGGGTTGGCCCGGCCGGCGAGCTCCTGCATGCTCAGGTACGGGTAGCGCAGACGCAGCTGCGCCGCG
>CAIWHY010000439.1 GCA_903912585.1 uncultured Thermoleophilia bacterium
CTGGGCGCCCATCCCGCCGCGCGGCCGCCCCGGCCCGCGTAGGGGCCGTCCCCGCGCCGCAAGTCGAACGCAGTAGACTGGGCAGGCGAGCATCAGCGAAGGTCGGCGGTGGGCGATGGACGCAGCGATCACGATCGCGAGACTCAGCAAGACGTTCGGCAGCACGCGGGCGCTGGACGGCCTCGACCTCGAGGTCAGAGCCGGGGAGGTCCACGGCCTGCTGGGCCCCAACGGCGCCGGCAAGACGACGACGCTCCGCGTGCTGCTCGGCCTGCTTCGCCCCGACTCGGGCACGGCCCGGCTGCTCGGCGGCGACCCCTGGCGCGACGCGGAGCGGCTGCATCGCCGCCTCGCCTACGTGCCCGGCGAGGTGGTCCTCTGGCCGAACCTCACCGGCGGGGAGGTGATCGACCTGCTGGGGCGGCTGCGCGGCGGGCTCGACGAGAAGCGGCGGGCAGAGCTGCTCGAGCGCTTCGAGCTCGACCCGACGAAGAAGGCGCGCGCCTACTCCAAAGGCAACCGGCAGAAGGTCGCCCTTGTCGCCGCCCTCGCCTCCGACGTCGAACTGCTGCTGCTCGACGAGCCGACGGCGGGCCTCGACCCGCTGATGGACGCAGTGTTCCGCGAGTGCATCGTCGAGCGGCGCGCGCAGGGCGGCACCGCGCTCCTCTCGAGCCACATCCTCAGCGAGGTGGAGGCGCTGGCGGACCGCGTCAGCATCATCCGGGACGGCCGCAGGGTCGAGGTCGGCAGCCTCGCCGAGATGCGCCACCTGGCGCGCCTCTCGATCTCCGCCGACCTCGCCGCCACGCCAGACGGGCTGTCGACGGTGCCGGGCGTGCACGACCTGCGGGTCGACGGCGGCCACGTCGACTTCCTGGTCGACCCCGGCAGCCTCGACCAGGTGCTGCGCACCTTGACCGCCGTCGGGGTGACCAGCCTGACGAGCCGGCCGCCGACCCTCGAGGAGCTGTTCCTGCGGCACTACGGCGACGGGCAGCCGGCCGCCTACCCTGAGGAGGCCGCGACGCCGTGAGCTCACTCGCCGGCACCGGCGCGCTGGCGCGCCTCGCGCTGCGGCGCGACCGCGTCGTCCTCGCCGTGTTCGTCCTCGTCCTCGTCGTCATGGTCGCGGCCTCTGCTTCGGCCACCGTGAAGCTCTACCCGACCGAGGCCTCGCGCGCGAACGCCGCCGCCGCCATCGACAGCTCGACCGCCACGCTGGCCATGTACGGCCCGATCTACGACACGACGTCCGTGGGCGCGCTGTCCACGTTCAAGATGGGCATCATGGGCGCAGTCGCGGTCGCGATCCTCGCCTTGTTCGTCGTCGTCCGCCACACGCGCTCCGAGGAGGAGACCGGCCGCCTGGAGCTGCTCGGGGCGACGGTCGTCGGCCGGCAGGCACCGTTGACCGCGGCGCTCCTCGTGGCCGGCGGCGCCAGCGTCGTGGCCGGCGCCGGCTCGGCGCTCGGGCTGATCGCCGTCGGGATGCCCCCCGCCGGAGCGCTCGTCATGGGCCTCGGCTTCGCCTGCCTCGGCCTCGTCATCGCGGCCGTGGCCGGCATCACCGCGCAGCTCGTCAAGAGCGCGCGCGCCGCCGCCGGCCTTGCCGGCGTCGCCCTCGGCGTCGCCTACCTGCTGCGCGCGATCGGCGACGCCTCGGCCGGGGACGGCCTCGGCTGGCTGTCGTGGCTCTCGCCGGTCGGCTGGTGGCAGCAGACCCGGCCGTATGCCGGAGACAGGTGGTGGGTCCTCGCGCTCCTGCTCGGTCTCGCCGTCGCGCTGGCCGCGCTAGCCTACGTGCTGGCGGCGCGGCGGGATTTCGCCGCCGGTCTGCTTGCGGACCGGCCGGGGCCCGCTACGGCGGCCGCCGGCTTGCGGGGCCCCCTGGCGCTGGCCTGGCGCCTGCAGCGGGGCAGCTTCTTCGCCTGGGCGGCGGTGTTCGTCGTGATCGGCCTCGTGATCGGCGGCCTCGCCGCCAATGCCGGCAGCTTCCTGACCAGCCCGCAGGCTCAGGACCTCCTCACCAGGCTCGGCGGCGCAAAGGGTCTCAGAGACGCCTTTCTGGCCGTGGAGCTGGGCTTTTCGGGC
>CAIWHY010000440.1 GCA_903912585.1 uncultured Thermoleophilia bacterium
CGCCGCGCGCGTCGCGCGGCGCCCCGGTACGCGTCTCGCGCACGCGGCCATTGTTGGCGGGCGTGGGAACGGCGGCCGGCGCCTCGTCGCCGAGGTCGCGCTTCTGGCCGCACAAGGAGCAGATGATCTGCTCCTCGCCGTCGGGGCCGACGATCGTCTGCGTCCACTCGCCCGCGAGGAGGGTGCGTCCACACTCGGCGCAGACCGCCTGGTCCTGGTCGTCCTTGTCGCGGCCGAAGATCCGTCCGAACATCATCACTCCTGTCTGCGTGCGGCCCCGCGGGACCGAAAAGCGCTGCAAGAAGGGACCATGATAGCAGACCGGGTGGCCCTACTCCTGGTCCTCGTCCTCCTCGGGCATGGTGTCGAACTGTGCCAGGACGTCGCGGGCGCGGTCGGCATCGGCCCCGCGCACGAGGATCCGGAAGGGGTAGATCCGGGGCACGGGATAGACGTCGCCGGAGCTCCCGCCGGAGACGGCGGACTCGATGCCCGCCTGCTCCAGGACTCCCCTCACGACGTTGGCCTGGCCGGCGTCACTGACTGTGGTCACGGGCACGAGTTCCATGGCGTCACCTCGCAGTCCTGATCGGCGGCGTCGCGGCGCGGCGCAGGCAGAGTATACCCACCGTGCGCGGCGCCCCCTCAGCCGTCGCCGTCGTGGCTCACGCGGCGCCGGCCGCCAGGTCGCGCAGGCGCTGCACGTTGAGCGCATCCGGGCCCTCGCCGTCGAAGCCCGGCACCTCGAGGATGCCCGGCAGGCCGGCGAGCGCCGGGCTGGTGACGATGGCGCGGAAGCCCTCGGCGCCGATCTCGCCCTCGCCGATGTTCTCGTGGCGGTCGCGGTTGGAGCCGATCGGCGTCTTGGAGTCGTTGAGGTGGAGCATGCCGAGGCGGTCGAGGCCGCAGGCGGCGTCGAGGCGCCCCAGCGCCTCGTCGAGTCCTGTGGCCGTGCGCAGGTCGAAGCCGGCCTCGAACAGGTGCGCCGTGTCGAGGCAGAGGCCGAGCCGCGGGTGCGCGCCGGCGGCGGCGATCAGCGCCCCGAGCTCGTCGAAGTCCACGCCCATCGTGCCGCCGGCGCCGGCGGTGTTCTCGAGCAGCAGGCGCACGTCCGAGCCTTCGCTTTCGGCGAGGGCGCGGAGCAGGGCCGCGCGCACGCGCTCGAGGCCGGCTGCGAAGCCCGCGCCCTGGTGCGAGCCGACGTGTGTGACGATGGCGTCGGCGCCGAGCTGCTCCGCCGCGGCCACGGCGCCGACGAGTGACGTCACCGACTTCTCGTAGAAGTCCTCGCGCGCGCTTGCGAGGTTGATCAGAAAGATGGTGTGGATGACGACGAAGCGGATCGGCGAGTCTTCACAAGCCTCGCGAAAGCGCTCCGCGTCCTTGTCCTTGTAGACGGTCGGCGCCCACGTGCGAGGGCTGCCGGCGAAGATCTGGATGGCCTCGCAGCCGATGTCCACGCCGTTGCCGACCGCCTTCCAGACGCCGCCCGACGAATTCACGTGCGCGCCGATGTACATGTGGCCTCCTCGCATCCCCGAAGCTCGCCTCAGACCAGGTCTCGCGGCGCCTCGCGGCGCCACGCCCTGGAGAACACGCGCCGCTCGTCTCCCTCCTCGCCCTCGCACACCTCCACGGTGTCCTCGACGAAGAAGGTCGTCGCGTCGCAGGTCATCTGCCCCTCGCTGGTGATGTGGAAACGGCCCTGCGGCCCGCGCCGGTGGACCGACTCGATCCTGACCCGGACGGCCGCCGACAGCGGGTCGTCCTCACGGATGAAGTAGCTGACACGGTTCCACTCCTCGTCCTCCCAGCCGTTGGGGAGCACGACGTTGCTGCCGTCGACGTACCGGTAGTCCCAGGTGAGGCTGCCGTCGACGAGGTCGCGGACGTAGGAGCGGCTGCCCGCGCCGCCGCCGAGCGTCGTCTCGCCGAGCCCCGGCGCCGTCTCCGGCGCCGGGAACGGCGGCAGCTCCGCGTCGGCCGCCCGCGGCGGCCGCATCGGGAGCTCGAGCGTGCTGCGGCCGGCGACGATGGTCAGCATGACCGGCGCGGGCGACGGCCAGACGAGCGGCCAGTAGGTGGGCGAGACGGCGAGGCGCAGGCGGTGGCCGGCAGGGAAGGCGTGGGCGATGGCGTCGAGCGCGACGCCCACGGCGTACTCGCGGCCCGGCTCGAGCGGCTCGGGACGCTCGTGGCTGTCGCGATGGGCGAGGTTGAACATCTGCTGAGTGACGAGCAGCGAGACGCCGTCCGGGGCGACGTCGTCGAGCCTGACGGCGACCAGCGCGAGCGGGCAGTCGGCCGCCAGGTGCAGCGTCACCAGCGGCCGCCCGAGGATCTCGACGGCGCCGGCGAGCGGCGCCGAGGTGAAGCACAGCGACTGCCCCTCGGCCGCCCGCTGGTCGGGCGCCCGGTCGCTGGGCTGGCCCTCGGCGCACCAGGCGCCGGCGTCGGCGCCGCAGAGCTGGGAGCCGCGGATGGTGAGGGCGCCGCCCGCCGCGCCTGCGCCCCCGGCCGCGCCTGCGCGGCCCTCGGCGGCGTGGGCGTCGCCGCCGGTCGCGTCCGCACCTCCGCGATCGAGCTCGGTCTCGTCGATCGGCTGCAGCGTCCCGTCTACGTCGAGCCGCCACGAATGCGGTTCGAGCCGCGCCGCCGGCCACTCGTCCTCGGCGACCCACCACCCGGGCTTGTCGGCCACATCGCCGGCCGGCGGGTCCCACTCCTGCATCCAGACGCGCAGCATCGGCTCGTCCATCACGCCGGTGTCCGCGCCTTTGAGCCAGTGGTCCCACCAGCGCAGCGCCTCGCTCAGGAAGCCGACGGCCGGCCCGGGCGCGGCGACGTGCGGGAACGCGTGGCCCCAGGGGCCGATCAGGCCCTTGCGCGGCCCTTCCAGCCCTTCCAGCAGCCGGAGGACGGAGTTGGTGTAGCCGTCGGCCCAGCCGCCGACCGCGTAGACCGGGATCTCGATGGCGGCGTAGTCGTCGCACACGGACCCGTGCTTCCAGTAGGCGTCTCGCCGCTGGTGAGCGATCCAGGCGTGCACCCACGGCGCGTTCGCCTCCAGGCGCCGCAGCCACTGCTCGCGCCAGCGGGCTCCGGTCGCTTCCTCGTTCGGCGGCTGGCACTGCCAGTGCAGCATGCACGCGCTCCAGTGGAGCAGGTCGGTGCCCATGACGCAGCCGCCCTTGTAGTGCACGTCGTCGGCGTAGCGGTCGTCGGTGCTCATCAGGGTGATGACCGCCTTGAGGGCCGGCGGGCGCCGGGCGGCCAGCTGCAAGCTGTTGAAGCCGCCCCAGGAGATGCCGGTCATGCCGACGGCCCCCGTGCACCAGGGCTGCGTCGCGATCCAGGCAATCACCTCGAGGAGGTCCTCCTGCTCCTGGAGCAGGTACTCGTCGGCGAGGATCCCCTCCGACTCGCCGCTGCCGCGCAGGTCGAGGCGGACGCAGGCGTAGCCGTGCGCGGCCCAGTAGGGGTGGATGAGCACGTCACGCGGCGCCATGCCGTCGCTCAGCCGGTAGGGCACCGCTTCGAGGATGCCGGGGACGGGGTCCGCCGCGGCATCCTCGGGCAGCCAGATGCGCGCCGCCAGGCGCGTGCCGTCGCGCAGGGTGATCCACTCGTAGTCGATCTGGCGCACGGCGCGCCGCCCGTCGCCGCCGTTCGCCATGCCGCACCTCCGCTCGAGTGTCCCGCCCGGTCTTCCGGGAGTGTAGCCGCACGGCTTCGCCGGCGGCAACGGACGGACGAAGAGCGCGTGGCCTGACGGCCGGCGCACCGCCGGCCGGAAGGCCCGGACAGACGCCCCCGCGGGGGCGGCCCGGCATAGACAGACGTACCGGGTCGGGACGCCGCTCTGCCGACGATAGACTAGGCAGAGAGGGCCGGCGCGCGGCGCGTGCCGCAGGCGCCGGCTGCACCCCGGTGAGGAGGACGCATGGATCAGGAGGGCCCGTTCCGCTGCGAGTCGTGCCCGGCGTTCGCGCAACTGCCGGGCGGGGGCGACGCCGGCACTTGCCGCAGCGCGCCGCCCGTCGTGCTGCAGGGCGAGAAGTACTTCCGCGGCTCGAGCCGCGAGCTCCCGTACGGCGCGTTCCCGTCCGTGGGCGCGTTCCCGCTCGTGCGCCGCGGCGACTGGTGCATGGCGCATCCCAAGAACCGGGGCCTGCTGGCCCGCTGAAACAGGCGGGGGAGGGCCGTTCGAGCCTGTGATAGGGTTGACCGGCGCGGCGGCCGGAAGAGGCGCCGCGCCTACGGTCCCGACCCCCAGGAGAGCACCCGCGTATGTGCGGCATCCTCGGTTTTGCCGGTCCTCCGGACCGGGAGTTGCTCGGGCGCATGGCCGCGGCCATCGTGCACCGCGGCCCCGACGACGCCGGCTACCTCGAGCGCGAGGCAGTCAGCCTCGGTCACCGGCGCCTCAGCATCATCGACCGCGAGGGCGGGCACCAGCCGATCGCCAACGAGGACGAGTCCGTCTGGCTCGTCTACAACGGCGAGGTCTACAACTACCGCGAGCTGCGCGCCGAGCTTGAGGACGCCGGTCATGCCTTCCGCACCAGCAGCGACAGCGAGGTCATCGTCCACGCCTACGAGGAGTGGGGCCCGGCCTGCGCGGCGCGCTTCAACGGCATGTGGGCGTTCGCCTTGGCCGACTTCCGTGGCGCGGCCGCGGACGGGTCGGGCGGCAAGCTCGTCCTGAACCGCGACCACTTCGGCATCAAGCCGCTCTTCTACGCGCGGTCTCCCGAGAGCGGCAGGCTGCTGTTCGCCAGCGAGATCAAGGCGCTGCTTCAGGATCCGGAGCTCCCGGCGGTGCCGGACGAGCAGATGATCTTCGAGTATCTGCAGCACGGCTTTCACGACCACCGCGCCGGGACGTTCTTCCGCGGCGTGTACCACGTGCCGGCGGCGACCTGGATCGAGATCCCGCTCGGCGCCGCCCGCGCTCAGGCGGGCGCGGGAGACGCGCCGGGTCTGCTCGCCGAGCCCCTGACCAGCACGGCCTACTGGTCGCCCGAGCTGCGCTCCGACGCCGCGGCCGACCCGGCCGATTTCCGGCGCCGCTTCCGCGACAGCGTCGAGCGGCGCCTCGTCTCGGAAGTCCCCGTCGGCTCCTGCCTCTCGGGCGGCCTCGACTCGACGACCATCGTCAGCTACATGAGCGAGCTGCTCAAGGAGGACGCGCCCGACGCCGCCTCCCTGCGCGGCCAGCTCAAGACCTTCAGCGCGGTGTTCGACGGCGACCCCATCGACGAGCGCGAGTACATCGAGATCGCCGTCGAGAGCACCGGCGCCGACACGACCTACACCAATCCCACCTCGCCGGAGTTCGTGGACGAGCTGCGTGACTTCATCTGGCACCAGGAAGAGCCGATCGTCAGCACCGGCCCCTACGCGCAGTGGTGCGTGATGCGCTCGGCGCGCGAGCAGGTGACGGTGCTGCTCGACGGCCAGGGCGGGGACGAGCTGCTGGCCGGCTACGTGCCCTACCAGCTCGTCTACCTGCGGCAGCTTCGCAGGGAACACAGGTACGAGGAGCTGCGCCGCGAGGCGGCCAAGTCGCGCGACGTGCTGTGGCCGCTGGCCAAGCGCAGGATCAAGCAGCGGCGCAGGCGGCTGCCGACGCAGAAGCTGCTCGAGCCGGCGTTCCTCGCGCGCACGAGCGATCCCGGCTACGGGCGCTCCCAGGACGACCTCAAGGAGCGCCTGCTCCAGGACCTGCTCACGTACAGCCTGCCGTGCCTGCTCCGCTACGAGGACCGTAACTCCATGGCCTTCAGCATCGAGAGCCGCGTGCCGTACCTCGACCAGGAGCTGGTGGATCACATCCTGCGCCTGCCGGACGACGCCATCATCCGCCACGGCTGGAGCCGCTGGATCCTGCGTGCTGCGCTCAGGGGCACGCTGCCCGAGAAGATCCGCCTGCGCCGCCGGAAGGTCGGGTTCACGACGCCGGAGATGCGCTGGATCAAGGCGCGCCGCGCCGCCTTCACGAGCCTGTACCAGTCGCCGACCTTCCAGGCTCGTCCTTACTGGGACGGCGCCGCGGTGGTGAGCGCGTTCCGCGCCTGCTGCCGCGGCGAGGTCGAGGAGAGCATGTTCTTCTGGCGTACCGCCAACATCGAACTGTGGCTGCGTGAGTTCGTCGACCGCGGCGCGCTGCTCGTGGACGTCGACACCGAGGCGGCGCTGACGGCGCCGGTCGAGGTCGGCCCCCGGCGCCGCGGTTCGGTGGCCGCGGCCGGCGACGCC
>CAIWHY010000441.1 GCA_903912585.1 uncultured Thermoleophilia bacterium
CAAGAGTGTCGTCCATGCCGCGACATTATCCCCCATGGCGCGGTCTCCTGCCGCGTGCGCCGTCGGGCGACGACGGATGTCCCAGTGCATCGCTGAAGGACAACGAGGAGAATGCCGATGCTCACGCTATAATCGGAGCGGAACAGTCCCGGAAGAGGTGTGGTGCCGGAGAAGGCCTACAACGTCTATAGTCGCGAACGCACCACAGATCGCCGCCGCTGGCCATATTTCCTCGTCGCGGCGGTCTTCGTCTTCGTGGCCGTCCTCGGCTGGCAGGTGCTGGGCGTACCACGGGTCTCCGCAGTCACGCCGGGACCCAACGCATTCGTCAAGGACCGGGCCCTCACGGTGATCCTCGACGCGCACGGCCTGCAGAAGCTCTCGGGCGTGCACGTGACGTTCGACGGCCGGGACATGACGTCCGCGGCGACGCGCCTCGGCGACAGGCTGACCTTCACGACCGGCAAGCTCGCGGACGGGCCGCACGCCGTGACCTTCGTCGCCACGAGCTCCAACCTGTTCCGCCACCAGGTGCGCAAGGACTGGCGCTTCACCGTGGACACGAGCATCCCGACGCTCAAGCTGAACGCCTCCGCCGACGAGGGCCGCATCAACACGTCGCCGGCCGCGTTCAGCGGTTCGACGGAGCCGTTCGCCATGGTCACCGTCTCGAGCGGCGCCGTGAAGGCCAGCGGCCAGGCGGACGCGTCCGGCGCGTACACGGTCAGCGCCAAACTGCCGGACGGACCGTCCACGGTGCAGATCGCCACCACCGACCGCGCCGGCAACACCACGTCCAGGCAGATCGGCGTCTACGTCGACGCAGTCCCTCCCACGCTGACCACCACGCAGCTCGCCGGGATCGTGCATTCGGCCAGGCTTAAGTTCCACTTTCAGGCGCGCGACCAGCTCGCTACGCCCAGGGTCAACGTGGTCCTCGACGGGATGAAGCAGCACCACAAGGGACCGGCGGCGGACGCGGTCGTCTCCGCCAGGAACCTCGCCCAGGGCACGCACAAGATCGTCGTGACCGTGACCGACAAGGGCGGCAACGTGGTCACCAGCAAGCAGACCTGGCTCGTGGACAGCACCGAGCACTTCGGCTCGGCGATGATGTGGCCGGGCGCCAGGGGCAAGGACGTCAAGCAGCTGCAGAGGCGGCTCGCCGGCGCCGGGGCGTACAGCGGCCTCACAAGCGGCGTATACGACAGCCGGACCGCCGCCGCCGTCCGCAGGTTCCAGGCCAAGTACGGCCTTCCCGTGGACGGCCTCGTGGGCGCCAACATGCTCACCGCTCTCAGCGGCCAGATCGTCGTCGACATCGGCAGCCTGCACCTGTACCTCTACAGCGACGGCCACCTCATCAAGAGCTACCCGGTCGCGACCGGCCAGCCGGCCTGGCCGACGCCCACCGGGTCCTTCTCGATCGTGAACATGCAGAAGGACCCGACCTGGCTGCCGCCCAACTCGGACTGGGCCAAGAACGCGACGCCGATCCCGCCGGGCACGGAGAACCCGCTGGGCACGCGCTGGATGGGCACGAGCGCCCCGGGCGTCGGCATCCACGGCGTCCCGCCGAGCGAGGACTCGTCCATCGGCAGCTACGCCTCGCACGGCTGCATCCGCATGCACAACTGGGACGCCGTCGACCTGTTCGGCCGCGTCACCGTAGGGATGCCGGTCCTCATCCGCCAGTAGGCGGGCGCTTCAGCCCGCCGCGAGCGCCCGCTTGTGGATCGCGGCGAGCGCCGCCAGCGTGTCGTCGGGGAGCGGCAGCGGGCGGTGCGTCGCGAGGATGTGATCCACGCGCTCGCGGGCGTAGTCGAGCGAGCTCGGCGAACCGGCGTTCTTCCAGGCATCCCAGCTCCCGTACACGCCGAAGTCGCTGAGCAACCACTCGCCGGCGCGCACGTTGGCGCGCGTGGAGCGCGCGCCGAGGAACGAGCTGCAGGGGCCGGCGCCGGCAAGTACGTCGTCGAGCCACAGGTCGTCGCGCACGGGCACGCCGGCGCGCGCCTGGCGGGCGATGCGGCTCACCTCCACGTCGAGGACGATCTGCTCGAGGCTGAGGATCG
>CAIWHY010000442.1 GCA_903912585.1 uncultured Thermoleophilia bacterium
CGCCTCGGCCGCGGCGGAAGCGGCGCCGGCAGCCGCCTCGGCCGCGCCGCCAGCTGCGCCGGCCCCGTCGCCGAACGCGGCCTCGCAGTAGCCGTCCATCGCGCCGCGGCGCGCGAGCGTGTGCACGCCCGCCTGGGTCGCGAGGGCGGTCACCGTGCCCGGGTTGTCGCCGGAGATGATCTTGACCTCGATGCCGGCGTCGGCGAACTCCTCGAGCGTCTGCTGCACGCCGCTGCGCAGCTCGTCGCTGAAGGCGATGAGGGCGACGGCGTCGAGGCCATCAGGGAGGGCGGGCGGCCCGTCGGGCTCGCCGAAGGCGAGCGGCTCGGGCCGCCCGGCGAACAGCACGACGCGCAGGCCGCGCGCGGCCCACTCGTCGGCGCGCGGCCGCCAGTCGGTCTGCGCCCCGCCTGCGGCAGCGGCGCGCAGCGCCGGCGCCAGGATCTCGGGCGCGCCGAGCACGTAGGTCCCGCGCGCCTCACCTTCCTCGAAGGCGAGGCCGCTCCACTTGCGGTCCGACGAAAAGAAGGCCTCGTGCGCGGCCGGCGCCCGCTGCGCGGGCCAGGCGGCGCGCAGCGCCTCGACTGTGCGGTTGGCGTCGGTCGTGCTGGCGGCGAAGGCGCCGACGAACTGCTCCGCGCGCGCCTCGTCGCCCTCGAGCGCCAGCAGTTCCTCGGCTTTCACCACGCCGGAAGTGAGCGTGCCGGTCTTGTCGGTGCAGAGCACGTCGACGTTGCTCAGCGACTCGACGGCGTTGAACTGCTGCACCAGCATGTCCTTGCCGAGCAGGCGGATGGCGCCGAGCGCATAGGTGAGCGCGATCGAGAGCACGAGGCCGTTGGGGATCAGCGCCAGGATCACGGTGGACATGCGCACGCTCTCCACGAACGGCACCGCGGCGAAGGTGTTGCGGATCCAGACCAGGGTCTCGAACACGATCACGACGATCAGCAGCACGCGCACGATCTGGTTGACCTGCTTCTGCAGAGGCGTGAGCTCGCGTTTGAAGACGGTCGCCTTGGCGGTCATCTTGTTGGCGAAGCTCTCGCTGCCGACCTTCTCGGCCTCGTAGTAGCCGCCGCCGGTCATGCAGAAGCTGCCCGACATCAGCATGTCGCCGGGGTGCTTGGTGACGAGGTCGGACTCGCCCGTGAGCAGCGACTCGTCCACCTCCATGCGCCCGTCGCCGACCATGGGGCCGTCGACCACGACCTGGTCGCCGGGCTGGAGGCGCAAGACGTCGCCGACCACGACAAGCGACGGGTCGAGCTCCAGCACGTACCCGCCGCGCACCACGTCCGCCTTGGGCCGCATGAGGATGGCGATGCGGTCCATCACGCGCTTGGCGCGCACCTCCTGCACGAGGCTGATGACCGTGTTCGCGGCGATCACGAAGACCACCGAGAACGCGTCCAGCGGCTTGCCGAGCACGAGCAGGAGGATGCCGAGGAAGTAGAAGAGATTGTTGATGAAGTTGAAGACGTTGTCGCGGATGATCCGCCCGTAGGTGCGCCCGGTGCGGATCTCGACGTCGTTGCCTTGGCCCGCGGCGCGCCGGTGCGCCGCCTCGTCGTCGCTCAGACCGGGGAGGGGGGCCGCGATGCGGTCGTCGATGCGGTCGGCGGCGGTGCTCATCGCCCGCACGGTATCAGCGCCGCGACGGGCGGTCCAACGGGCGATGGGCGGCTCCGGATGGCGGCTCCGGATGGCGGCTCTACGTGGTGCCGTCCCGGGCTTCCATGCCGCCTGCCTCCTCCTGCGCCCGGCCGACGAGGATGCGCCACTCCCACGCGGTGAGCACGATGACCGCCACGTCGAGCACGGTGAGCGCCAGCAGGAACAGGGAGCGCGAGTAGCTGTACTGGTAGACCTGATAGACGCCGAAGGCGGTGAACACGGCGATCGCCGTGGGGTAGGCCCAGAGGCGGCGCCGCAGCAACATCACCACGAGGAAGACCTTCACCAGGCCGTGGATGAGCAGGTAGGCGATGGTGAGCTGGAACGCGCGCACCGAGAGCGTGTTGGCGAGGTGCACGAGGTGGGTCGCGATGAAGTCCTTCTTGTCCTCGCTAAGCTCGTGGCCGGTCACCCAGATCAGGAACCGGCGCAGGTCGCTGAGCGGCACGATCAAGAGGAACAACCCGCCGAGGATCTCGAGGATGCCGTCGATGCCCTTGAGGACCACGCCGACATCGAAGGCCTGGCCGACGACGCGTTGACGCTTGTCTGTGGACCGCCCGGAGCGCATGGCCTCGTCCTACCCTCGCCGAGGATCCGGGAACATCGTCGAGACCGCGAGGATCTCTAGCGCAGAGTCTTGAGGTACGCGAGCAGGTCGGCCCACTGCCGGCCGCTCAGGTGCCACTGCGGCATCGGCGCCGCGAGATGGGAGCCGGTCGGGTCGATGCCGGTGGTGACCGCTGTGCGGATCGCGGCGTCGGCGTAGACGGGGCCGCGCGAGCCGTCGGGAGCGACCATGCCCTTGGGGTCGGTCAGGTTCGGATAGGTGATGTTCGGCGAGGTGAAGGTCGGCGTCGTGCGGCCCCGACCGTCGCCGCCGTGGCAGCTGGAACAGCTAGCCTGCATCATGCCGCCGCCGCCGCCCATCATGCCGCCACCCATCATGCCGCCACCCGCCGAGCTGCTGCTGCGCGGGATGACGGCTCCGCCGGCATCGTGGCCGGCGTCGAAGATCACTTGGCCGCGCGCGGCGGACCCTCCGCCCTCCGCGGAGCCCTGGCCCGCGGCGGACCCTCCGCCGTGCCGGGTCATGCCGACGATGAGCACGCCCGCGGCCGCAAGCGCCGCGACGAGGAGCGCGGCACCGACGATCCACAGGTAGCGTGGGGGAGGCGCAGCCACGGGCCTAGAGGTCGCCGAGCTTCTGCAGGTACTCCTCGCGATCGATCTCGCCGGCGGCGTAGCGGCGCTTGACGATGTCCTTGGCCGACTCGGGGGCGTTCACCGGCGCAGGCGCTACTCCAGCCGAGCTTGCGCCACCTCCCGACGACTGCGAGAGGTACTTCACGAGGAACACGATGGCCACGATCGCGGCGACCACGAAGACGATCATGAAGAGGAGCATCATCCAGCCTTCCCAGCCGGCACCGTGCCCGAAGGATCCGTTTCCGTCCCACATCATCGCGACTGCCTCCCGCTTGTCTGGGGGTGCGACCTGCTCAGTAGCTGCCCATCATGCCGCCCGCTTCGGCGCCGTGCCTGCACGCTGCTGCGCCGCGAACGCCGCTGTCGAGTCGATGAGCGCGACCGCGAGCGTCGTCAGTCCGATCCACGACATCCTGTTCTTCATGGTGCTTCTCCGTGTCGCCGCACTGCTGGTCTCCGCGAGCGCGCGGCTTCCTTGGGTGTGCGGACAGTAGCGGCACGCTGTGTAGAAGTTGTGAAGCGCGGCTGCCGGGCGCTCCGCGTCCGCTGAGCGACGCGCCCGGCTTTCAGAGAGCCATGAGCGGTCCTCCGGGGTAGCATGGTCCTGTTGTGAGCGCTTCGCGAGACATCACGATCGTGGTGATCGACGACGAGCCGTCGGTGCAGGACGTCGTGCGCGCCTACCTCGAGAAGGACGGCTTCACCGTCCGCGTCGCGGGCAACGGCGCGGAGGGGCTCGCGCTGGCGGAGCGCGTGCGCCCGGCGCTCATCGTGCTCGACCTCATGCTGCCGGACGTCTCCGGCGAGGAGATCTGCGCCGAGATCCGCGGCCGCTCCGACGTGCCGATCCTCATGCTCACCGCCAAGGCCGGGGAGGACGATCGCGTCGAGGGGCTCCTCTCGGGCGCCGACGACTACCTCGTCAAGCCGTTCAGCCCGCGCGAGCTCGTGGCGCGGGTGCGCGCGGTGCTGCGGCGGACGCAGGGCGGCGAGGTGCCCCTGGTCCCCGTCCTCAGTTTCGACCAGGGGCGGCTCGAGATCGACACCGAGAAGTACCTCGTCCTGCGGGACGGCAAGCCGGTCGATCTGACGCCCAACGAGTACGGGCTGCTGACGGCGCTCGCCGCCTACCCGGGGCGGGTCTACTCGCGCTTCGAGCTCGTCGACAGGGTGCTCGGCGACGACTACGACGGCTCCGAGCGCACCATCGACGTCCACGTCAAGAACCTGCGCAAGAAGATCGAGCCCGATCCCGCCAGCCCGCGGTACGTCGAGACCGTGATCGGCGTCGGCTACCGGCTGGCCAAACTGTGAGCGAGCGTCGCCGCCGCCTCGGCCTGCGGGCACGCCTCATCATCTCGTTCGTCGGCGTGGCGATCGTCGCCGCGGTCGTGCCGACCGTCTACTCCAACCTGAACCTGAACGCGCACGTGAAGTCGGCCGCGCAGGCGCGCCTCTCGCGCACGGCGATGCATTTCGCCGACGTCGCCGGCGTCGTCTACTCGGCCTCGGGCGGCTGGACGCCC
>CAIWHY010000443.1 GCA_903912585.1 uncultured Thermoleophilia bacterium
AGGTCGGCGCGCGCGACGCGCCCGGCGTCGGCAGGGTCCGCCGGGTCGAGGAGTTGCACGGTGCGCAGCGGCTGCGGGGTCGCGAGCGCGGCGGCGTGCAGGCGCCGCGTGGCAGGATCGGCGCGGCCGCCGAGCACGATGAGATGGTCGGGCCGCTCGAGGTAGCGCAAGAGAGCCGACCCGTAGGACGCCGCCGCGACGCCGTACCTGGAGTACTGCGGCGCCCAGGCCATGAGGATGTCGAGGGCGCGTTCGCGGTGCGGCGCCTCGCCGGTGAACTCCGCGAGGCGCAGGAGCGCGTCGGCGATGGCCGCGTTCTCCTCCAGCGCCGGGAGCGGACGAGACAGCAGCCCGGCGCTCTGGCCCGGGAGCGCGAGCCTGTCCAGGAACCTGCCGTCGGGCGCGCGCAGCCGCTGGCAGGCCCAGCCCGCAAGTTCGAGCGCGCGCTCCAGCCACTGGCGTTCGCCGCTGACCTCGTACGCGTCGAGAAGCGCGCCGGTCATCGCCGCTTGGTCGACAAGCAGCGGCGCGCCGGGGCCTGGGATCAGCGGCGGAGGCCCAGCGCCCGCGGCCGCCACGAGCGCGTCGCCCTCGGCTGCCACGAGGTAGTGGGCCATGGCGCCGTCCCGGCGCGCGTGCATCCAGAGGTAGTCGAGCAGCCCGAGCGCCAGCGCGATGAGCTCCGGGCGGCGCAGGAGCGGCGCCGCCCGCAGGAGCGCATGGGCCGCCAGCGCGTTCCAGTCCACGTAGACGGTCGGGTCGACAAGGGGCAGCGCCAGCTTGGCGCGCTCCTGCGCGCCGAGGCCGTAGTAGCTCTCGTCGGCGTCCTGGCTGCCTCCGAAGCACGGCGCGTCCTCGCGCAGCAGCGTCGCCAGCAGATAGTCGATGACGCCCTCGGCGACGTCGTGGTAGAAGCTCGCGCTGCCGAGGGCGCCGTCGCCGCTCGCGGCGATCTCGGCGGCGTCGAGGTACAGGGCCGCGAGACGGGCGTTGTCCTCCAGCATCTTCTCGTAGTGCGGCTCCGACCAGTCCCGCCGGGTCGAGTAGCGGAAGAATCCGCCGGCGACGTCGTCGTACAGGTCGCCGGTGGCCATGTTGGTCAGCGTCGTGCGGGCGACCTGGCTGATGCGCGGCGGCGGAACAGCATCATCGGCGGCGCGCAGCGCGGCGAAGGCGAGGAGGTGGGCGAAGGCGTCCGCCTGCGGGAACTTCTGGTCGGTGCCGAGCCCGCCGTGCAGCGGGTCGAACGAGCGCACGATCTCGAGCGCGACCGCGGCCGCGATGTCGCCCGGCAGGCCCGGCGCGTCGCGGTCGTCCAGGGGGTCCGCCCCCGCGTGGGGCGCCCCGCCGAGGTGCGCCTTGGCCGCCTCGGCGTCGGCGGCGTGCGCGTGCTCCGTCGCGTCCAGCGCCAGGAGCGCGGTCCGGTTGGCAGCGAAGAACTCGCACACGCGCTCGAGCGCCTGCAGCATCTGTCCCGGCGGCAGGTAGGTGGCGCCGGTGATGATGTCGCCGCTGGCGGCCAGGAACGCCGTGGTCGGCCAGCCGCCCATGTTGTAGCGGCGGTTCACGTCGGGGTTGCGGTCGTTGTCGATGCGGATGGCGACGAACGCCTCGTTGATCCGCGCGATGACGCGCGCGTCGGAGTAGCTCGTCTCGTCCATCACGTGGCACCAGTGGCACCAGACGGCCGAGAGCGAAAGGAGGATCGGGCGCCCGAGCCGGCGAGCCTCCGCGAAGGCGGGCTCGCCCCACGGGCGCCACTCGATCTCCGCGGCGCGGTTCGGGCGAGGGGAGAAGCGGAAGTCGGTATCGCCTTGCATGAGCAAGGGATTCCCAAGGGCCCGAAGCGCGAACCGCCGCCGGGAAGCTGGTCGCCGCTGGGGAGGCGGCGCGCCCGGGCTCGACGAGCGGAAGGCGCGCCCAGCTTCAGGCGCGCCCGGCCTCAGGTGCGACGCGGGACGGCTGGCCCCGCGCCTGCGCCGGTGTCCTCGATCGCCGCCGCGATCTCGGCCAGGTCGGCCTCGGTCAGCGACACGTCGGGCGCGCCGATCCAGCCGTCGACCTGCCTTGGCGACCGCGCGCCCACGATGGCCGCCGTCACGCCGTGCCACGCCAGCGCCCAGGCTATCGCGACCGCCGAGACGCTGACGTCGTGGCGGCGGGCGACGGGCCGCAGGGCGTCGCGGAGCGACAGGTTGCGGCCAAGCTCCGGCTCGTTGAACGCGCCCGCGGCGCGGCGCCAGTCGCCGGCGTCCATCGCCGCGACGCGCTCCGGACCGAACGAATCGGTGAGGATGCCGCTCTCCATCGGGCTGTAGACGATGACGCCCGTGGCGTGCTGATGCGCCCACGGGATCAGCTCGCGCCCCGCCCTGCGATCGATCAGCGAGAACGGTGGCTGCAAGGAGTCGACGTGGCCGACGGCCTCGCAGCGCTCGAGCAGGTCCAGGTCGAAGTTGGAGATGCCGACCGCGAGCGCCTTGCCCTCGTCGCGAAGCTTGACCATCTCTGCCCAGGCCTCCTCGATGGGGTTGCCCTCGTCGTCGGGCCAGTGGATCTGAAAGAGATCGACGTAGTCCATGCGCAGGCGACGCAGCGAGGCCTCGATGCCGTCGCGCACGCTCTTCGGCGTGACGATGCGGCGGGCTTCCTTGAGGTGGTCGGCTTCGTCCCAGACGAGGCCGCACTTGGTGAACACGAGAGGCCGGTCTGCGGCGGGCAGCGCCCGCACGGCCCGGCCCACGACCTCTTCCGCGTGCCCGAGCCCGTAGATCGCCGCCGTGTCGATCCAGTTCACGCCCAGGTCCACGGCGTGCTGGATGGCGTCCAGGGAGGCGTCGTCGTCCTGTGGACCCCAGCCGAACGCCCAGCCACCTCCGCCGACGGCCCACGAGCCGAAGCCGACGAGGGTGATCTCAAGTCCGCTCCCGCCGAGCGGCCGGCGTGGCAGGCTCACCGGTCTACTCCAGGTCCTCGGCGAGTGTGTAGCGAAGCGGCTGCAGTTCCACCTTCGAGGACTCCGGCGAGTACACATTGAGCGTCATGAGGGCCGGCGCGTACACGTGCACCGTCACGAGGTCCTCCTCGCCGGTGTTGGCGAGTTGGTGGATGCCGTTGCGGTCGACGCCGGTCCAGCCTTGACCCGGGAGGAACGCGTCCGTGTGGTCGAGGGCGACAGGGCCCGAGCCGGCCGGCACACCGGCGGCGGGCACGAAGATGCGGCTGGTGAGGGCGCCGCGATGAACGCTGATCGCGTTGAGCGACCCGACGTGGTCGTGGATCGTCGACTCGTGACCGGGCTTCCAGCACAGCACGAGCAACTCGAACGACGGGGTGCGGCAGATCAGGTTGCGGGAGTACTTGTCGCGGCCGAAGCAGGTGCGACTCTCGATGAGGTCGGCCGACGGCTGGAGCCGGCCGGTGAGATCCATGAGCCGGTCGTGCGAGAGTTGCGCGACCGGCTGTCTGCCCATCTCGAAGATGAACTCCTCGAGGGTGAGGTGGTCTGATGTTCCGTTCATGTGCGCCTCCATTCCTGCGCCCGGCGTACCCTGGGTGCCGCTGGGCGAAACGAGGAGCGGGACCGAGGGGCTACGTCTGGTCGGGCCTGGTCGGGCCGACCGGCCGGAGTGCGGCGGCCACCGGCGAGAACTGTCGAGGCACCGCCACCAGGGAGGTAGCGGTGAGCACGAGCAGCGCGATGCCGAACACCACGTACAGGTTCTGGTACCCGCCGCTGAGGATGAGCCGTCCGCCAAGCATGGTGCCCGCGGAACCACCGACCATGAAGGCAAATGCCACCATGGACATCGCTGCGCCTCGCGCCTTGTCGGCGAATTGGGTGGCCGTCGTGAGCAGCGAGGAGTGAGCGAACATGAAGCCCAGCCCGAGAAGCAGCACCGCGATGGCGAAGGCCCCGATGCCGGCGCCGCCGAGGCCGAGAATGAGATCCGCGGCGGCGGCTGACGCAAGCCCGAGAGCTACGAGACGGGGCCTCCCGAGGCGGGCGGCGAGCGCGCCGGACGCTCGGCTGGCGACGATGACTCCGACGCCGAAGATCGCCATCAGGAGGCCGATCTGCAGCGTGTGAAGGCCCAGCGCCTTGGCGGCGTAGGCACCGGCGTAGCTGAACGAACCCAGGATGAGAAGACCCTCACCGAACACGATCAGATAGGTGCGCAAGCTCGGCCAATGCCCGAGCAGGCGACCGTAGGGGCGCAGGAACTGACTGTGTGGGTCGCCGTGCAACTGACCGCTGACTCGCCGTGTGCTGAAGTACATGGCGACGACGATCACCACGGCGACCGCGGCGTACACGATGAAGACGCCGCGCCAGCTCGAGAGCGACGCGATGGTGCCGCCGATGGTCATCGATGTGGCCTGGCCGAGGAATGCGATGCCCATGAAGCTGGCGATCGCCTTCTGGCGATCCTGCATCGGGACGAGGTCGCCGATGAGCGCCAGCGACACTGGCATCGTCGCGGCGGCAAAGACGCCGGTCAGGGCGCGATAGAAGGTCAGTCCGCCCAGCCCCGCGGCGGTGGCGCACAGCGCTGTGGCCGCGGCGAAGAACGTGAGGGAGACCATCACGATGCGGAGCTTGCCGTAACGATCGGCAAGCGGACCGTACAGCAGCTGGAAGAGGCCGAACGGCAGCATGTACGCGGCGATGAGCACACCGGCTCGCGCGGGGTCCACCGAGAACGCGTGCGCGATCGACGGCAGAAGGGGAGAGACGACCCAGTTGTCGGCCATGACGATGAAGCCGGCGAGACCGAGGATCATGATAAGGCGATTGACGCGCACGGGAAGGCCTTTCAGCTGGTGAGTCGATGGCTCGCGATGGCTTGATCCTTGTGAAGCGGCGCGACCGCGCCGCGAGGCGTCAGCCTCAGCCGTAGGTCGTGCAGCCCGGTGCGCCGCAGTTCGGGCTCGACAGCGGCCCGTTGCGCAAGTAGCTGGCGAAGGACTGCCGCACGTTCTCGGAGCCGCACTTGGGGCAGCGCTTCTGCGTTGGCTTGATGGCGACGCGCGTGACCACCGCGAAGCCGTGCTTGCACTCGTTGCAGACGAGGTCGATGGTCGCCATCAGACGACTCCGACCTCGTCCGCGACCTGCGAGAACACGCGGCAGGCATCGATGCAGGCCCCGCACTCAGTGCAGAGCCCGTGGTCGATGCGCGGCGCCGCGTAGATGTCGTCCTGGATGATGGCGCCGACCGGGCACGAGCGCACGGCGGGGCACGGGTGGTTCTGGGGACAAGCGTACTCGTTGACGGCGATCATTCGTTCTCCTGGTTCGCTGCTAGTTCCCGAATGCGTGAGCTCTGACGGCCAACTCGCGAGTCATGATCTCGTCGATGAGCTTGCAGGCCTCAGAGAGCCGCGGGTCGACGACCTCCCACAGCACGCGGCCGTCCTGCCGTGAACGCTTCACGAGGCCTTCGCGCTGAAGCACGGCCAGGTGCTGCGAGACGTTGGGCCGGCTGACGTCCAGTGCTTCGGCAAGCTCGCTCGGTGTCCGCGGCCCATCGCACAGCACGTGCATGAGCTCGTGGCGCGTAGGATTGGCGAGCGCGGCGAACACGGCGGCATGGATGGCGTAGCGCTGGCGGTCATCGTTCATGACACCATTATTGCCAAGTTTCGCAATTTCGCAACATGGCAACATTCGGAGCAGCGACTGTATCGTTTCTGAAAGGAACCAGACATGGACATGAAGGTCTACTTCCCGGGCGGCAAGCGCGTCTACGCGGACTACGGCGGGTTCACGATCGAGACCGACCAGCCGGCGCGCGGCGGAGGCGACGATTCCGCGCCGGCCCCGTTCGATCTCTTCCTCGCGTCGATCGGCACCTGCGCGGGAATCTACGCTCTCGGCTTCATGCAGCAGCGCGGCATCGACGCCGAGGGCTCGTCTCTTACGATGACGCCGCAGTTCGACCCGGCCGTCGGGCTGATCACCAAGATCGACCTCGAGCTTCATCTCCCGGCCGGCTTCCCGGACAAGTATCGCGCCGCGGTGATCAACGCCATGAATCTGTGCACGGTCAAAAAGCACCTGCACCAGCCGCCGGAGTTCGAGATCACGACGGTGGCCGGCTGATGGCCGACGCCTTCCATCCCGAGCACGCCGAGCGGCTGGAGGATCCGGCCCGGCTCGCGGCGCTGCCGCAGGCCGCGGTCGTGGATCTGCTGCGGCTGCATGGCGACGAGACCATCGTCGACTACGGCGCCGGCACCGGCGTCTATACCGTCGCCGTGGCCGAGGCCGTGCCCGACGGCCGCGTGATCGCGGTCGAGGCGCTGGCGCGGCTCGCGGAGATGCTGCGCGCGAAGATCACGCCGGAGTTGACAGCACGGCTCCAGATCGTCGAGACCGACGCCAACACCGTGCCCGAGAGCGACGGCGTGGCCGACCGGGTCGTCATGGTCGATGTGCTGCATCACCTGT
The DNA here is from genome assembly GCA_903912585.1 of uncultured Thermoleophilia bacterium. GTDB lineage: Bacteria > Actinomycetota > Thermoleophilia > UBA2241 > UBA2241 > CAIXSE01. The sequence continues at coordinate 6,455 of CAIWHY010000443.1, forward strand.
ACGACCAGCCAGGGGCGCTGGCCGAGGTCACGCGGCTCCTGCGCCCCGGCGGGCTCTTCGTGGTGGCGGACTGGGGCGACAAGGAGCGGCCGATCGGCCCCCCGATCGGCCACGTCCTCGGCCTCGCCGCCGCGCTTGACGTGATCGCGGCGATGGGTCTGGCTGTGGTCGAGTCCCATGAGCCGGGGACGCTGCTGCCCAATCATCTGGCGATCGTGGCCGCCAAGAGCTAGAGATCAGCGGCGGCGAACCCGGCGACGGCGGCCGCTCCTCCGCTCCGGCCTAGTGCTGGCAGGCGCCCTCGAACCCGACCACGGGGAGGCCGCCTGTGATGAAGGCCTGGACCGTCGTCTGCACGTCGCCGCCGACGCCGGCGTGCACAGCGATGCCGACCTGGTTGAACCCCATCAGCGGACGGCCGCCGATGCCGTCAACGACGATGGCGTTCACGTTGTGCTCCGCGAGCACGAGCACGGGGGCCATGCAGCCACCCTCCACGTGAGGCGCGTTGGTGAGGACCTGCACCTCACCGATCTCGCCATCGACGATGTCGACCATGGTGAAGCACTGGCAGCGGCCGAAGTGGCCTGAGCGCAGGGCCTCGAGGCCGCCGGGCGCCTCGGATGGGATGGCGACGCGCATCGTGCTCGTCTCTTCGGTCATGACGTTCTCGCTCTCACTCGTGGGTTCATCGGTCCTTCGATCCTCGCGATCAGGCGTCAATGCCGCCGCACCTGGGTCCGTGGTTGCCTTGGTCTCTACCGCGGCCTGGGGCGCCGCCCGGCCTGCCGCAGCGGCCTTGTGGGCCGCGGCACACGGTGACGTCGTCTGAGCCGCACCGCGGGCAGGACGCTGCGTCGGAACCCATGTCCCGCATCGGCCATTCTTCCCGACACGCGAAGCAGCGCAGTTGCCGGGGCTCCACCCTGTACTGACCGCCACTGATCTCGATCGCCTTGCCGCCGACCAGGGCATCGGCGACCTTGGCGCGACCCCGCTCGAGCACGCGGCCGACGGTCTGTCGGGAGACGCCCATGGCCTCGGCCGCTCGCTCGTGGCTCAGGCCCTCGAGGTCCACGAGGCGGATCGCCTCGAGCTCGTCCACGGCCAGCCGGAGCCGGTCGAGCTCCCGTGCCGGTACTCCGGCGGGCTTGAAAAGCGTGATGCGAGGGACGCCCGCGACCGAACGTTCAATCGGCGGGCGTGGCATGGTCTTTCCGGGTCGTTATTGGCATATGCTCATAATAGAGGCATCTTGAGCGCCTGCAACCCGGTGGCGATCGCCGGCCGCTGCTCGTCGCCAGCCTGCATCCGGCCGGCCGCTGCTCGTCGCCGGCCGCTGCGCGCCGCCGGCCTGCATCCGGCCGGCGTCCGACGGGCATCCGGCCGGCGCTAGCCTTCGTCCGGCCGGTGCTCGCCGCGCCGCCGCGCAGTCTCGTCGCTCACCTCGTCCATCCAGCCACTCCGCGTCTCGAGCCGCACGTCAAAGCGCGCGACGTAGGGCTTGATGTCGAGCAGCGGCGTGCCGTCGAGGACGTCGAGGTCCTTGACGAACAGGTCGCTGCCGCGCCGTCCCACCAGGCGGACGACGCTCATGCCGAGCGGGTTCGGGCGGACCGGCGCCCGCGTGGCGAAGACGCCGCGCGGCACGTCGTCGAGGAACGGGACGAGCTTAAGCGTGGACGAGCCGGCCATCGACGGCGCGATCTCTGCGGCGCGATGAAGCCAGTAGATGAGGTGGAGATGGGAGAAGCCGTCGATGTCGTCGAGGGCTTCCTCGAAGCGCGGGAACACCTCGACGCGTCCGGGGCTGCCGTGGGCGAACGACGGCTGGATCGGCGTCTGCCCAGGGTCCGTGTGCTCGCTGTGGATGACGCCGATCGGGTCGAGCGTGAGGCTCGTCATGGTTGCCTCCCGGAAGTAGCGTGAGTGCGCGGCCTGGGGTCTGCGCCGGGCGGCGTCGAGCGCGAAGCTCTGCGCCGCCCGGCGTGATGACTCACTTGTTCATGCCGCCGTGCTTTCCGCCGCGGCCCGGGACGCTGCCTTCTCGGCGTTGGCCGCCTCGGTCTCGAGGGCGAGGGCCTGGACGCGCGCGAAGTAGATCGCCAGTGGCCGATAGGCGAGGTGCGCCCACTTGCCGAACGGCACCTCGAGAACGAGCATCGGCACGACGCCCATGAGGTGGATCACGTACATCGCGTTCGCCGCCGCATCGAGGCCGGAGCGATGCAGGAAGTTCTGCAGAAGGCCGGTGACGGCCACGTAGAGCAGCAGGTACAGGAACATCCAGTCGCTCTCGTGGGAGTGCGCGTGCTGGGGCGAGTCCTTCTTCAGGCGGCCGCGGATGTTGAGGATCACGGCCGCGATCAGCCCGATCGACGCCAGGTACCCGAAGGCGTGGACGCGCCAGTCGATGGCCGGACCGGACTGCATCCGGTAGAGGAAGAACATGATCAGGATGAGCATGGTCACGTAGCTGAGCATCAGGGCGAGGTGGACCGCCCAGGGGCGGCTGCGCTCGCACTGCTTGTACTTGGCCTGCGTGAAGAACTGGTACGGCAACTGCGGCAGGGCGCTGAGGTACGAGCCGATGCCGGCGCCGGACCCGCCCATCACGTTCCGCCACATGCGCATGACGTTGATGCCGAGCAGGATGACCAGCACGATCGCCATCGTCCAGTCGAAGCGGTGGACGTAGTGCGCGGGCAGGAAGGCATTCTCGCCGTCGTAGGCGCTGAAGCTTCCGCCCCGGAGGGTGCCGAAGAGCACGAACCCGATGCCGGTGAGGAGCGCCGCCAGGATGATGGCGATCACTTCCCACGCGGGCGAGCGATAGAACAGGCCGCTGAGGCCGCTGAAGTCGTACTTGGACGTCAGCCAGCGGCGCATGCTCATCATGGTCTCGCCGGGCTCCGCCTCTTTGGGGCACTGCTCCGAGCACTCGCCGCAGTAGTAGCACATCCACGGCTCAAGGCTGCCTTTGAGCTTGTCCTCGAGTCCCAGCTGCAGAGCGTGCATCGAGCGGCGCGGGATGATGTGCGGCGCCTCGGAGTGCACGCACACCGCGGAGCAGTTGCCGCAGTTGAAGCACTTGTCGACGTCCGCGGAACCGTACGCGCGGAGCTCGTCGGCGAGCCCCGGCTTGATGACTGTCGCCATCGTCCTCCGCCTAGATGAACAGGTTGACGTTGGCTTCGTCGGCTTCGCCCAGGTAGGAGGCGACGCCGGCGAACTCGAGGCCGTCGATGAGCTCCTCCTCCTTGAAACCGAGGATGTCCATCGAGAGCGTGCAGGCGATGAACTTGACGCCCTGCTCGCGGGCCGAGGCGACGAGGTCCTCAAGAGACATGGCGCCGGCGTCCTTCATGACCTTCTTCATCATCGGGGCGCCGGCGCCGGCGAAGTTCATCTTGGAGAGGCCGAGATGCCCGGTGCCCTTGGGCATCATCTTGCCGAACATCGCCTGCAGGGTGCTCTTCTTGTCCTTGGTCTCGACCTTCTCGGGCCGGCGCAGCAGGTTGAGGCCCCAGAACGTGAAGAACATGACGACTTCGTCGCCCATCGCGGCGGCGCCGTTGGCGATGATGAACGCCGCCATCGCGCGGTCGAAGTCGCCGCTGAACAGGATGATGGTCTTCTTGCCGGTGGTGTCCATCAGGACTCCTCTCGCGGGATTGCCTGGTAAGTGAAGTAGCCGTCGTCGTCGACCTCTTTGATCTCCGCGATCCAGCCGTACTTGCGCATCCCCATCACCCAGAACACGACTTCGTTCGTCGGCTTGCCGACGACCGCGGCGATCTGGGGGATGGTCTGGGGGCCGGATTCCAGCACCTTGAGGATCC
>CAIWHY010000444.1 GCA_903912585.1 uncultured Thermoleophilia bacterium
CCAGCGTATGCATCAGGCGGGGCTGTTCGAGGGCGACGGCATCGGCCTCGCCACGGTGCAGCGCCTCGTCACCCGCCACGGCGGCCGCGTCTGGGCCGAGGCCGCGGTGGAGAAGGGCGCCACCTTCTATTTCACCCTGCCCGGAGTCGACACAGGCGCCTGACGCGAGCGTGAGGCAGCCAGGAGGGTGCTGATCCAAACTCAGCATCGTCCACCACGATCTCGTACCGTATCGCCGCCACTGGATCAAGGCAGCGGCGCATTCCTTCCTGTTGGCGCGTGGCCATGGCAGCCGCTCACTCCGCAGGACGGTTGTCGGCCATCGTTCGTGCGCCCTCTTGGGAGGGGCGCCAGGATCGCCCCGGCCGCCGGCACCTTGCCGCCCACGCAGGCCCCGCCAACAATCGCCAGGTCGATCCCCGTCGGTTGAACGACGGCGTTCGCGGGAAACATCCATAAACGAGGTCATGTCCGGTCGAGGGGCAGCGGGATGGAGACTGGCACCAGAGACGTTTCTGTCGGGTTCACCCAGAGAGAGCTCCCCGTCGGCACGCACAGCTGCTTCGCCGGCTTCTTGGCCGCGGGCGATGAGGCCGGCCACGACGGCGCCCGCGTGAGCGACGAGGTCGTGGAGAACCCCTCCTTTATGCAGCCCGAGGACTACCTGCGGACCTACGTTGACGGTCACTGAGAACACCGAGAACGAGGACGACGGGCGCCGCGGCGATGGCGGCGTCGATGCCCGCGTACTCGGCCGGCTGCTGCATGCGATGCCGTTTCTCGAGATGCTGCCGAGCGCGGAGCGCATCGCCGAGTTCCTGACCGCGGCGCTCGCGGACGTCCCCGGGGTCAAGAGCTGCGCCGTCCACCTGGGAGAGAGCGCGGCGCAAGACGGCAGGCCGGGCCGGCGCTCGGACCCGGCTGCCGGCGCGACGCTCTCCCGCGGCCGCTGGACCGTGCCCGTCGAGACCGGCGGACAGATCTACGGCGACTTCGTCCTCGAGGTGGACGACGAGCCGTCTCTGAATCCGTATCTGCCGTACCTCACCAACCTCGCCGGTTCGGTCGCACTGATCACGGAGAACCGCCTGCGGCGCGACCGGCTCGCGGCGGCGCTGGCGGAAGTGCGCGTCAGCGCGGCGGCGAACGCACGCCTCGCGGCCGCCGTCGACTCCTCCGACGACGCCATCCTCACGAAGACGCTCGAGGGCAGGATCGTCACCTGGAACGCCGGCGCCGAGCGCATGTACGGCTACGCCGCCGACGAGATCATCGGCGAGTCGGTGTCACGGCTCCTGCCGCCGGATTCCGGCGAGCAGCTCGGGATGCTCCTCGACCGCGTTCGCCGCGGCGAACGGGTCGAGCACTATGATGCCGTGCGCCTGCGCAAGGACGGCAGGCGCATCGACGTCTCACTCAGCCTTTCGCCGGTCAAGGACGCCGCCGGCGTGCTCGTCGGTGTGTCGGCGATCGCTCGCGACGTCACGAAGCGCAGACGCGCCGAGCAGGAGGTCAGCCGCCTCAACGACGAGCTCGAGCAGCGCGTGTTCGCGCGCACCGCCCAGCGCGATGCAGCGGAGCACTCGGCTCACGCGGGCAGCTTCAGATGGGGACTGGGCACTTCGAGGTCCGCGTGGTCACCGGAGTTCTACACGCTCTTCGACGTCGAGCCGGGCGATTTCGGAGGCGATGTCGAGCAGGCCTTCGCGGCGCGCGTCCACCCCGACGATCGGGCTGGGCTGCTCCGCAAGCTCGAGAGCGTCGAATCGCTAGGCGTGCTGCCCCCCCACGACTTCCGGGTCGTCCGCCGTGGCGGCGAGGAACGCATCATGCGCAGCGGGGGCACCGCGGAACGCGACGCCGTGGGCAAGGCCACGGCACTGGTCGGCTATGTCGAGGACGTCACCGAGCAGCGCAGGGCCGAGGAGGCGAACGCGCGCCTGGCGGCCATCGTCGACACGTCGGACGACGGCATCTTCAGCAGCACGCTCGAGGGCCGGATCGTCACCTGGAACACGGGCGCCGAGCGCATGTTCGGCTACGCCGCCGAGGAGATCATCGGCCAGTCCGGGTCACTGCTCACGTCGCCGGGATCCGAGGACGAGTTCGCCGAGCTGCGAGCTTGCGTCAGTCGTGGCGACGGGGTGCGGCGGCCCGATGCGGTGTGCCTGCGTAGGGACGGCTCCGCGCTCCGCGTCTCCCTCAGCGTCTCGCCACTCAGGGACAAGGCCGGTGTCATCATCGGTGCCTCCGTCATCGCGCACGACGTCACCGAGGAGCGCCGCGCCGAGGCGGCCCTGCTGGAGGGCGCCGAGCGTCACCGCGCGATCCTGCAGACGGCGATGGACGGCTTCTGGCTCGGGGACGCGCAGGGGCGCCTGATCGAGGTCAACGAGGCCTACTGCCGGATGAGCGGCTACCGACCCGAGGAGCTGCAGGGGATGCTCATCTCCGACCTGGAGTCCGCCGAGACGGGCGAGGAGACCAGGACGCACATGCAGACGCTGGTCGTCACCGGCGAGGCCCGCTTCGAGACGCGGCACCGACGCAAGGACGGCAGTGTGTTCGACGTCGCCGTCAGCGTCCAGTATCACCCCGGCGAGGGCGGGCAGTTCGTCGCCTTCCTGCAGGACATCAGTGCGCGCAAGCAGGCGGAGGAGGATCTGAAGCAGAGCGCTCACGATCTGCGCGAGCAGCTGTTCGACACGGTCAAGGCGATGGGTGCGATCGTCGGCGTGCGCGATCCGTACACCGCCACTCACGAGCTGCGCGTCACTGGCCTTGCGGTGGCCATCGCGATGGAGATGGGGCTGGACCAGGAGCCGAGCGAGGGACTCACGCTGGCTGCCGAGGTCCACGACATCGGCAAGGTCGCCGTGCCGGCCGAGATCCTCACGAAGCCGGGCAAGCTCAGCGAGAACGAGTTCCTGCTCGTCCGGGAGCATGCGCCGACGGGGAGCGAGATCCTCAGCACCATCCACTTCCGTCAGCCGGTGGCGGCCATCGTCGCCCAGCACCACGAGCGCTTCGACGGCTCCGGCTACCCGGACGGGCTCGCGGGCGACGCCATCATGCTCGAGGCGCGCATCCTCGCCGTCGCCGACGTCGTCGAGGCGATGGCCAGCCACCGCCCCTACCGCGCCGCTCTGCCGCTCGAGGTCGCTCTGGCCGAGATCGAGGAAGGTGCCGGTACGCGCTACGACCCCGAGGTCTGCGCGGCGGTGCTCCGCCTGTTCCGCGAGCGGGGGTTCGCGTTCGCGGCGTAGCCGGTCGCGGGCTCACTTGGGGCGATTTCGGCGCGCATCGCGGCGCCTCGTCGTCGCCCGCGCGCGGCGCTCGCTTTGCAGCCGCCGCGCATCCGTGATTCACTAGCCGGGCGCGGCTCGGCCGCGCCGCGATGAGGCTCGCGCTACGCGCTCCGGCGCTGATGGCTTCTGCCCCTTGGGCGGAAGCCATTTTCCGTTCCGGGGCGCGCCCTGACCGACGAGGAGGATGACGTGCCGACGAGACTACTGCTGTTGGCGGCAGCAGGTGCCGCGGGGACGCTCTGCAGGTACGGCCTTGCCGGCCTCGTACAGAGCGGTCTCGGCACCCGCTTGCCATGGAGCACCCTCGTGGTCAATGTGCTCGGGTGCCTCGTGGCCGGCATCCTGTTCGGCCTCTTCGAGGGCCGGTGGGCCTTCAGCGGGGAGGCGCGCGTCATCGTGCTGATCGGCTTCCTGGGCGCCTTCACGACGTTCTCCAGCTATATGCTGGAGACCGGTGAGTTGGCGCGCGACGCGCAGTGGATCGCCGCCGCCGGCAACATGCTCGTGCAGAACGGCCTCGGCGCGGTGGCGCTGTACGTCGGCCTCGTCGTCGCCCGGCTCGCGTAGGGAGGGGGAGGATGCATCTTCCGGAAGACGCCGAGTTGCTGCGCATCTTCATCGGCGACAGCGACCGGTACCAGCACAAGCCCCTCTACGAGGTGATCGTGGAGACGGCGCGCGAGCATCACCTCGCCGGTGCCACCGTCCTGCGCGGCTACCTCGGCTTCGGCGCCCACAGCCGCATCCACACCGCCAAGATCCTGCGCCTCTCCGAGGACTTGCCCATCGTCGTCGAGATCGTCGACGCCCGCGACAAGATCGAGGCCTTTCTGCCGGTGCTCGACGCGATGATGGCCGAGGGCATGGTGACGGTGGAGACGGTACGCGTGCTCACCTACCGCCACGACGACGGCGTCGGCGAAAGCTGAGTCGTAGGCGCTCGGCGCCACCTTTCCCCTGCGCTCGGAGCCACCTCTCCCCGGCGCGGCGCTGTCACGACAGTCACCCGAAACGGGTGAGGCCCCGAGCCTTCGCGAGCTCTAGCCTGACCGCCATGGACAGCGATCTGCACCGCCAAGGGGGAGGGAACGTGAACACGCACGCTACGCAGAGGGGAGCCGTCAAGACGCGCATCGGTCTGGCTTTGGCGGTCGTGCTGGTCGGCCTGATCGCGGTGGGACCGGCGCAAGCGGCACGGCGGGTCGGCCGGTATCAGCCGGTCAGCGCGCCGGTCGTCGCCTCGGCGCTCGCCGGCGCGAACATCGCGATCGCGCAGGGCGCGCGGCACGTCGGCAAGGCCGTGTCGTCCAGTGCGGCGGGGATCGGTGCCGGGGTGTCGGCACTCGTCGCCATGGCGGCGCTCCTGGGCATCGGCGTGATCCTTGCGCTGACGTCGCGGCCGCTTGCTGCCGCAAGCTCCGGGTCGTCCGTGGGCTCGATCGACGCGCTGTCCGACCGCAGCTCCCAACACTCGACGCTCCACGCCGCATAGGCGCGGGTACGCCGGACCCGCCGCCCTTCGGC
>CAIWHY010000445.1 GCA_903912585.1 uncultured Thermoleophilia bacterium
GGCCGACCTTCGCGCGGTGGCCTTCGCCGACGTCAGCGACGGCTGGGTCGTGGGCGCCGCCGGCACCATCCTCGCCACCACGGACGGCGGCGCCAGCTGGAGCCGGCAGACCGCGGGCACCACGGACGATCTCTCCTCGCTGGCCGTGACCAGCGTCAGCGACGCCTGGGTGCTCGGCAACGGCGACCCGAGCCTCTCGAGTGTCACCACTCTCCTGCACACCACGGACCGTGGTGTCAGCTGGGGCACGCCCGGCTCGGTCACCGCGAAGGACCTCGCCTCGGTGTCCTTCAGCGACGCCGGCAACGGCTGGGCGGTCGGCGTCGCCGGCGCCATCCTGCACACCACCGACGGCGGCGCCATCTGGAAGGCGCAGAGCTCGGGTACCGGGCAAGGGCTCTGCTCGGTGGCCTTCGCGAACGCCGGCGCCGGCTGGGCGGTGGGCGTCGCCGGCACCATCCTCGCCACGACTGACGGCGGCGCCATCTGGCGCGCGCAGAGCTCGGCGACCTCACAGGACCTCGCCTCCGTGTGCTTCAGCGGCGCCGGCAGCGGCTGGGCGGTCGGCGCCGCCGGCGCCATCATCCACACCGCGGACGGCGGCGTCAGCTGGAGGGCGCAGAGCTCGGGTACCGGGCAACCCCTCCACTCGGTGGCCTTCGCCAACGGGAGCGACGGCTGGGCGGTGGGCGGATCCGGCATCATCCTGCACACCACGAATGGCGGCGCCGGCTGGCGCAAGCAGCACTCCGGCACCTCCTTCTCGCTCTCCTCGGTGGCTTTCGCCAACGCGAGCGACGGCTGGGCGGTGGGCTCGAGCGACAAGTACAGCCAGACCATCCTGCGCACCACCAACGGCGGCGCCACGTGGAGCAAGCAGCCGTCGCCCTACGTCGGCGACTCGGCCGGATCGAACCTCAACGCGGTGACCTGCACCGGCGCCCAAAGCGCCTGGATCGTGGGCGGGGCCGACGCCATCCTCTACACCACCAACGGCGGTGCCTGCTGGCGAGCACAAGACTTCGGCAGCTACGTGACCTTCAGTTCGGTGGCGTTCGTCGGCGGCAGCAACGGTTGGATCGTGGGCGCGCACGGCGCCATCCTGCACACCAGCGTGCCGGCGCCGGCCATGCCCTTGATCACCACGCTCAAGCCCAGCTTCGGCAAGCGCTACGCCACCGTGACCATCTCCGGCCGCGGCTTCGGCGCCGCGCGCGGCACGAGCACGGTGAAGTTCGGCACCAAGGTCTGCGCCAACTACGTCTCCTGGACGGCCGCCCGCATCAAGGTCAAGGTGCCGGCCAAGGCTGCGTTCGGGAAGCTCAAGCTGATCGTCACGACCAAGGCCGGGACGAGCAACGCGACGAGCTTCACGGTGAAGCGCTAGCGGCGCACGGCTCTTTGCCTCCGGATCGAGGACGGGATCCCAGAAAGGGAAGGCGCCCATGCTCTCAGGGGCCCTTCGTCCCGGGCTGCCCCGGACCTTGGTCCTTGTCGCCGCCTGGGAGTTCGGCGGCATCGTGAGCCCGGCCATTTCGTGCGCAGATTGAAGTTGTGGATGCGCGCTGCCGATAACCCTCGTGGAAGCCGGGGACTCGCCCAGCGGCATCGCGGGTCCCAAGGGGACAGGAAGAGCAGTCATCCACGAAAGCAGGAGGAGAAATGGCTACGGAAGACGGTCGGCGCGAGCAGGCGATCAA
>CAIWHY010000446.1 GCA_903912585.1 uncultured Thermoleophilia bacterium
CAGAAAGCACACGAAGGACGACGGCGCGCGCCGGGCGCCAGTGGCGAAAGCCGCGCCCGCGGAGCAGGCCGCCGAGCAGGCCGCGACGCTGGTCGACGCGGCCGCGGTGGACGGCGAGCTCATCAAGCTCGCCGCCGACCGCGACGCCTACATCGACCATCTGCGGCGCCTGCAGGCGGAGTTCGACAACTACCGCAAGCGCGTCCAGCGCGACGCGGAGCAGCATCGCCTGCGCGCCGCCGAGGCCGTCGTCGAGTCGTTGCTGCCGGTCATGGACAACATGGGCCGAGCGGTCGATGCCGCCGAGCGCCACGAAGAAGGGCAGCTGATCGCCGGCGTCGAGCTGGTCGCCGGCCAGCTGCGCGGCGTCCTGTCCGCGCAGGGCCTCGAAGCGCTCGCCGTGGAGCCGGGCATGCCGTTCGACCCCACGTATCACGAGGCTGTGCTCACGCAGCCCTCCGAGGAGCACGACGAAGGCACGGTGCTCCAGGTGCTGGAGCGCGGCTACCTGCTGCACGGCAGGCTGCTGCGCCCGGCCAAAGTCATCGTGGCGAGCTGACATGGGCGACTTCTATCAGACGCTCGGGGTGCCCAAGAACGCTTCGCAGGACGACGTCAAGAAGGCGTTCCGCAAGCTCGCGCGGGACTTCCACCCCGACAAGAACCCCGGCGACAAGCACGCGGAGGAGAGGTTCAAGGAGATCAGCGAGGCCTACGAGACCCTCTCCGACGTGGGGAAGCGCAAGCAGTACGACGAGATGAGCCGCCTGGGCGCCTTCGGCCCGGCCGGCGGCGGCTTCCGCCCCGGCGCCGGCTATCAGGGCTTCGACCCCGGCATGTTCGGGGAAGGCGGCCCCCAGGGCGACCTCGGCGACATCCTCGGCAACCTCTTCGGGGGCCGCGGGCGACGCAAGGCCAACGAACGCGGCGACGACCTCCAGGTCAACGTCACGATCTCCTTCGACGACTCCCTGCACGGCGTGACCGTGCGCGTGCCCGTCGCCAAGCCCGACACGTGCGACACCTGCCACGGCAGCGGCGCCAAGCCGGGCACGATGCCCAAGATCTGCCCCCAGTGTCAGGGTCGCGGGTCGATCGCCCGCAATCTCGGCGGCTTCGCGATGCCGCAGACCTGCCCGCAGTGTCACGGCAGCGGCAGCATCATCGAGCAGCCGTGCCCGGACTGCGGCGGCAACGGCGTGCAGCACAAGACCAAGCGCTACGCCGTCAAGATCCCGGCGGGGGTCAAGGACGGCAGCAAGATCCACATCAAGGGCAAGGGCGAGGCCGGCCTTCGTGGCGGGCCGGCCGGCGACCTCTACGTGAAGATCAGCGTCGAGCCCGACGAGCTCTTCGAGCGCCGCGGCGACGACGTGCTGCTCGAAGTCCCGGTGACGATCCCCGAGGCGGCGCTCGGGACGAGCGTCAAGATCCCCATCCCCGGTGGTGGGCGCGTGGCTCTCAAGGTGCCCGCCGGCAGTCAGGACGGGCGCACGCTGCGCGTGCGCGGCAAGGGCGCGCCCCGGCTCAAGGGCGGCCACGGCGACCTCCACGTGCGGCTGCACGTGCAGGTCCCGGACAAGCTCACCAAGGAGCAGAAGCAGCTCTTCGAGAAGCTGGGCGCCACGCTCCCCGATCCGCGCGCCGCAGTGCTGGGCTGAGGCGGCGAGGCTGAACGATGAGGCGGCAGGACGACGATATGGCGCTCTTCATGATCTCTGTGGCGGCCGAGCTCGCCGGCATGCACCCACAGACGCTGCGCCTGTACGAGCGGCGCGGTCTGGTGCGCCCGCAGCGCACGGCCAAGAACACGCGGCGCTACTCGCAGCACGACGTGGAGCGTCTCATGCGCATCCAGCAGCTCACCGAGCTGGGGCTCAACCTGGCGGGCGTGGAGCGCGTCCTGGCCATGGAAGAGCAGCTGCGCGTCCTGGCCGCCGAGGTGCAGCGCCTGCAGGCGCAGCTCCAGGAGGCGGCCGTCGAGTTGCGCCGCGAGATCGAGCGTGTCGAGCGCTCTCACCGCTTCGAGCTGGTGCCGGTGAGCCACACGCAGATCGTGCCGCTGGGCCGCCGGCGTCGCCGGGCCTGACCATCCCGGGTCACCAACCAAGGCAGGGTACCGCATGGATGTGAACAAGTTCTCCGAACGCGCTCGCGAGGCCCTCGAGACGGCGCAGGGCGTCGTGCGCCGCGGCTCCGGCAACGTCCTCGGTACCGAGCACCTGCTGATCGGCGTGCTCAGCCTGCCCGGCGGCGTGGTCGAGCAGATCCTCAACGTCCTCGGCATCGACAAGGGCACCTTGATGACGCGCGCCGATCAGATGACGCAGAACCAGCCCGTGGGCACGAGCGGGCCGTCCGGACCGGACGAGATGCTCTACATGACGCCGCGTGCCAAGGCCGCCATCGACCTGGCGGTGCAGGAGGCGCAGAAGCTCGGCGACGAGTTCGTCGGCACCGAGCACCTTCTGCTCGGCATCTTCCTCGAGGGTGAGGGCCCCGGCAGTGCCATCCTGCGTGACGTCGGCATGAGCGAGGAGCGCCTGCGCGCCGCGCTCGCC
>CAIWHY010000447.1 GCA_903912585.1 uncultured Thermoleophilia bacterium
CCCCCGGCCAGTCTAGCGCTTCGTCGGCTGAGGGTCGCGTGCGCCGGCCGCGAACGAGTGTGAGCGCGAGGACGATCCCGACTAGGCCGACCGGGATGTTGAACCAAAAGACGGCCGGCCAGCCCCACTTCTCGATGAGCACGCCGCCGAGCACCGGCCCGGCCGCGGCGGCGGCCGACGTGAGCGCGCCGAACAGGCCGGCCGCGAAGCCCTGACGGCCGGCCGGGAACGCCTGCAGGAGCAGAGCCAGGGCCGTAGGCACCACGGCCGCGGCCCCCACCGCCTGCAGCACGCGGAAGGCGATCAGCGCGTCGATGCTGGTGGCACGCGCGCCGAAGAGCGAAGCGCCGGTGAACACAGCGAGGCCGAGCACGAAGACCTGCTTGTGCCCGTAGCGGTCGGCAAGCCGGCCCATCGGCAGGAAGAGGACGGCGAGCACGAGGTTGTAGCCGTTCATCACCCACGAGACGGAGATCACTGAGGTCTCGAGGCGGCGGATGATCAGGGGCACGGCGACGCTCATCACGGTGGCGTCGGCGAGCGTGAGCACGATGCCCGGCGCCAGCGCCAAGACGACGAGCCACGGGTGGAGCGCCGGGCCGCTCGCTCGGGCGCCGGAACGCGCCGGATCTTCCATCAGGTGCGGCTGGTCTGTCGGGCGCGCCGGATCGTCCATGCGCCGAAGTGTACAGGCTGCCGGGGCGGCCGCGCCGTCCACCGGCGGCCGCGACGTGCGCGCCGTGCCCTCTCGCCTGCGCTACAATCGCGGGCATGTTCGTACGTGACCTCATCGCGGTCGTGGACCGCCTCGCGCCGTTCGACCTCGCCGAGTCGTGGGACCACGTCGGCCTGCAGGTCGGCGCGCCGGGTGACGCGGTGCACGGGGTGCTTGTCACCCTCGAGGTGGACGATGCCGCGCTGGACGAGGCGGCGAGCCGCGGCTGCGACCTGCTGCTCGTCCATCACCCGCTCATCTTCGATCCGCTCGCCCGGCTGTCCGACGACACCGAGGCCGGGCGCCTGGCGCTGCGCGCGGCGCGGGACGGCGTGGCCGTCGTGGCCGCGCACACCAACCTCGACAAGGCGCGCGGCGGCATCGCCGACGTGGTCGCCCGGATGCTCGGGCTCGAGGCGACGGCGCCGCTGGCGCCGGCCGCCGCCGACTCGCTCAAGCTGGTCGGGTTCGTGCCGGCCGACGACGCCGACCTCGTGCGCAAGGCGATGTTCGCCGCCGGAGCCGGCGTGATCGGCGAGTACGAGCACTGCTCGTGGGCGGTCGCCGGCCAGGGCGCTTTCTTCGGCCGCGAGGGCAGGACCGATCCGGCTGCGGGCGTCGCCGGGCGCGATGAAGCGGTCGACGAACTGCGTCTCGAGGTCATCTTCCCGCGGCGGCTGCGCCGCCGCGTCACCGGGGCCTACATCGCCGCGCATCCCTACGAGGAACCGGCCTTCGATGTCTACCCGGTGGAGAACGAGGTCGCGAGCCTCGGCCTCGGCCGCGTGGGCGAGCTCCCGGCCGCGCTGCCGCTGGCGGCGTTCGCCGCCGAGGCGGCGGCCGTGCTGCACCTGCCGTCGCTGCGCTACGCCGGCGACGGCGAGCGCCTCGTCAAGCGGATCGCGGTGCTGCCCGGCTCGGGCGCCGAGGCCATCGCCCGCGGCGTGGCCCAGATCGCCGAGGTCCTCGTGACCGGCGACGTCAAGTACCACGAGGCGCGCGCCGCGCAGGCGCAGGGCATCGCGCTCATCGACGCCCCCCACGGCGCCGTCGAGCAGGAGGCCCTCCTGCGCTGGGCCGAGACTCTGGGCGACGCGCTCATGGTCGCGCACGGCGCCGGCGTGCCGGTGGAGACGTTCCGCGACCCGGCCGTCCACGTGTGGGAGGAGGCGCTCTTGACGACGACCGATTGGGCGGCGCTGAGCGTGCCGGCTGCGCCGGCGACCTCGCCCGGCTTCGCGCCGCCGGTCGCTCCGGCGCCGGCAGCCCCGGCGCCTGCGACATCATCGCGACCGGCAGCCCCGGCTCGCGCCGCCGACCGCGACGACGGCCGGTGCCGGCTGTACACCGACGGCGGCGCGCGCGGGAATCCCGGCCCGGCCGGGATCGGCGCGCGCCTGCTCGACGCCGCCGGCGGGGTGGTCGGAGAGCTGGCCGATTCCATCGGCAGGGCGACCAACAACGTCGCCGAGTACCGGGCGCTGCTGGCCGGGCTCGAGCTGGCGCTCGACCACGACGTGCAGCGCCTCGACGTCTTCCTCGACAGCGAGCTCGTCGTCCGCCAGGTCAACGGCCAGTACAAGGTCAAGGACGCAGGCCTGAAGCCGTTGCACGCGCAGGCCTGCCTCCTGCTCAGCCGTTTCCACGAGGTCGACGTCAGGCACGTGCGCCGCGAGCAGAACGCCGATGCCGACGCGCTCGTCAATCAGGCGATCGACGCCGCGACGAGCTGACTCGCGCTGCGGCGCTTGCCCCGCCTGTTTCGTGCAAATCACCCACGGCGTGGGTGATTTCTACCCATGCGTGGTCGATCGGCAGGGGCTGACGCTTCATCACGCTGATGCCGCGCCGGCGGCGCGCGAGCTTGGCTCGCCGGCGCCGCGCACTGCGCGTACCATGGTCCGCTCAGGCCCGGCACGCAGCGACGGAGGCCACCGATGAAGATCGCCATCGCGCTGCTCCACCTGGTCTTCGCCACGACCTGGCTGGGCACCGACTTCTACTTCAACTTCGTCGTGACGCCGCGCCTGCGCTCCCTGGAACCGTCCGTTCTGGAGGAGGTCACCGCCTCGCTGCGTCGCGCGACCACGCCGCTGCTGGCCGTGAGCGCCGTCCTCACCATCGTCACCGGGGCATGGATGATGGCCCAGTTGCACGCGCAGCACCCGGGCAAGTTCTCCTCGACCCGCTGGGGGGCGTCGCTGGTGATCGGCGCCGTGTTCTCTCTGCTCGTCCTCGCGCTGGCGGTCGTCATCGACGGGCCCGCCACCAGAAGGCTCGGGCGCCTGGCGGAGTCCGTCAGAGGGCGCACCGCGACGAGCGATGAGACGGCGGCGATGCGCCGGCTGAGCGAGCGCAGCGTCCTCGCCGGCCTCGTGGCAACGGTCCTGCTCCTCGTGGCCCTCGCCACGATGGCCGTCGCGCGCTACAGCTGAGCGGCGCGCCGGCCGGCGCCGCGAATTGCTCCGCCCCACGGCCTCTGGTATCATCCGCGCTTGCTGCGGGTGTAGCTCAGTTGGCTAGAGCGTCTGCTTGCCATGCAGAAGGTCGAGGGTTCGAGTCCCTTCACCCGCTCCAATCTCTTACTCAGCATGGGCAGAGGACACGGGCTTGGTGCTCTGTCGTCTGCCTTCTGTCGTAGGGGATGCCCACGCCAGGGCGGCGTAGCCAAGTGGTAAGGCAGAGGTCTGCAAAATCTCCATCGGCGGTTCGACTCCGCCCGCCGCCTCCAGCTTCTCTCCTGCAAATGGGCATATTCCGGTGTTCTCCGCGTACCCGTGGCCTTCCGAATCGGCAAGGCTGCCGACATCTCGCCGAGGATACTCGCGGGCGCGTAGTGCGCCCGGACTACCCAGCGGTGTCGGGCAGCAGCACCCGGGCGTAGCGCGACCTCACCTGCGTCGCCAGCCCGCGGGAGATCTCTTTTCGGCCGGGCTTCCTCGCCTAGGAGTTCTGCTCCGCGATGAAGCTCTTGCCCACGGAGTAGGCGCGGCCGACCAGCGCCCCGAGGGCGAAGTAGGCACCGGTGTCGGGCGCGAAGGCGAGCGGGTCGAGCCTGCCTACATCGATGTGACCGTCGTCGTTGAGGCAGGCCTCGTCGATCTTGACGTCCTTGACCTCGCCGATGAACTGGGTGTGCAGGCCGAGCTCGTGCACCGCCGTCACCTCGCACTCGACGACGAGCGGGAACTCTGCCACGTAGGGGGCATCGACGAGCTCGGACCTCACCGGCGTGAGTCCCGTGGCGGCGAACTTGTCCACCTTGCGTCCCGAGACCAGCCCGAAGTAGTCGGCGGCGGCGACCTGGGCGCCGCTCGGCAGGCTGATGGTGAAGGCCTTTCGCGCGACGATGTTGCCGTGCGTCGCGGTCGCGGCGCGCAAGGACACGGAGACGCAGGGCGGCTTCGAACAGGCGATGCCGCCCCAGGCCGCGGTCATGACGTTGGGCCGGCCGTCAGCGTCATAGGAGCCGACGACGAGCACCGGCGTCGGGTAGATCAGGGTCTTGGCGCCGAGCGACTGCTTCACGTTGACTCCTTGGGGAGAGGGCAGGCTGGTCACAGGTCACGCCCTATCTTGCCACGCAGCTCGCGGGCTTGCGCGGCAGCTTCCTAGGAGGCGCCACGCAGCCGACCGCGAAAGTACCAGCGGCCGCCGGCCTGTGTCAGGATGCTGCTCGACGCGTGCCTCAGGAGAAAGGAGCCCGCCCTGCACCTCTACGACCTCGTGATGCTCGGCCTGCTCGTGCTGCTGGCCTGGCGCGGCTCGCGGCGCGGCCTCATCAGCGAGCTCGCCGGCCTGGCCGCCTTCGCCCTGGGCCTGCTGATCGCCTTCCGTCTCGACGGCCTGCTGGGACGCTGGCTGCACAAGGTCATCCCCGGCCTCACCGCCACGGAAGCGCGCATCGTCGCGTTCCTCGCCGTCGTTCTGGTCGTCTCCCTTGCCGTCGGCCTGGCGGCGGGTCTGCTCACGGACGAGATCCGGCACGTGCCGCTCGCCGGCGGGGTGAACCGCCTCGGCGGGCTGCTCGCTGGGGCGGTGCTGGCCCTGCTCGGCATCTGGCTGATCACCGCCTGCCTGCTCCTGCTGCCGGCGGCGCAGCTGCCCTTCACCGCCAGCGTGCGCCACTCCGAGACCGCTCGTCTGCTGCGCAGCGTGCCGCCGCAGTGGAGCCGCAGTCTGCGCGTGCAACTGGAACACCTCGGGACCGTGCACCCGAAGCAGTGACGCCAGGCCTAGCGTTCGCTTGCGCCTTGGATCCGCGCGACGGTCTCCGCGCTTGGCAGCCCGCTCGAGAGTGTCACCACCATCACCGCCGGCCCGAACGAGCGCGCGGCGTCGAACGCGGCCCGCACGGCGGCAAAGACCGCCTCCTCGTCGCCCGGCGCAAAGGTGCTGAGGCGGCCGACCGTGACGTCGACGCCCTCGGCTGCCGCAGCCTGCACGGCGGCCTCGATCGCCGGGTGCAGGTGCTCTTGGCGAAGAGGGTAGAGGGAGAACTGCAGGCCGATCTGGCTCTCATCAGCGCCCGCGCGTGCGTTCATCACTGCGCTCCTTCGATGGTCACGGTGATCGTCTCCGGGTCCTCGAGGCGATGCAGCGCCCACTTCTGCAGGTAAAGCGTGCCGATCACGGTCGGCTGGCCCGACTCCGGTTCTTCGTAGCGCACCGTGTTCTTGGTCTCCTTGGCACGGACCAGCTTGATCGTCACGGGTTCCATGTGCACTCCTTGGGGCGTTGCCGGGGACGACTGTGCGCTTAGCGCTTCGCGACGGCTCGCGAGATCGCGTCGATGCTTGCCAATTCAGCCTCCGTGAGACGCACATCCATGGCCGCCGCAGCCGCTGTGGCCTGCTCCGGCCGCGAGGCGCCCGGTATGGCGACGACCGTGTCGCCGTAGTGCGTCACGAGCCAGGCGAGGGCGACCTGCGCCACCGAGGCGCCGCGCGCCTCGCCCACTTTGCGCAGTTCGCTGATCAGCGGCTCCGTGCGTCGCAGACCCTCCGCGGTGAGGAAGCGGCTCGACGGACTGAGGCGCGAACGGCGCGCCCAGGGTAGAGCGCGAGCAGCCGCAGGATCGTCGTGGTAGCGCCCCGTGAGGACGCCTTGCGCGAGTGGTGAGTAGGCGATCAGCGTGACGCCCAGCCCTCGTGCGGCGGCGAGCACCCCGTTGGTCTCGATGCGGCGCTCGAGCAGGTTGATGCGCACCTGGTTGCTGGCGAGGGTGAGCCCTTCGTCCTCCAGGGCCGCCGCGGCCTGCGCCATCTGCTTGGCCGAGAAGTTGGAGACGCCGACGGCGCGCACCTTGCCGGCGCGCACGAGCTTGGCCATCTCTCCCATCTGCGCCCTGATCGAGGAGAGGCTCCCGGGAGAGTGCACCTGGAAGAGGTCGATGGGGTAGGGCTGCAGACACGCGATCCTGGTGCCGATGGTGCGCGGGACGTCGCTCGCCGGCTTGGCGACGGGCAGCCACTTGGTGGCGACCACGACCTTGCCGGGCTCCACGCCGCGGTGCTTGAGGGCTCCGGCCAGGGCGCGCTCGGAGGCGCCGTTGCCGTAGGCCTGGGCGGTGTCGAACCAGGTGACGCCGTTGTCGAGGGCCGCGGCCACGACCGCATCCATCGTCCCCTGGTCGAGGGTCGACCAC
>CAIWHY010000448.1 GCA_903912585.1 uncultured Thermoleophilia bacterium
CCCGAGCTCAAGGTGACCGCCACCTGCGTGCGCGTGCCGGTGTTCGGCGCGCACAGCGAGGCGGTCAACGTGCAGACCAGGCGCAAGCTTTCGGCCGGCGAGGCCCGCGAGCTGCTCGCCGGCGCTCCCGGCATCGTCGTCGTCGACGACCCGGCGTCTCTGCAGTACCCGCTGCCGCTCGACGCCGAGGGGCGCGACCCGGTGTACGTCGGTCGCATCCGCGAGGACGCGACCATCGCCAACGGCCTCGACCTCTGGGTGGTGAGCGACAACCTGCGCAAAGGCGCCGCGCTCAACGCCGTGCAGATCGCCGAAGAGCTCGTCAGCCGGGGTCTGCTCTAGCAGGCCGTGGGTATACTCTCGCCGTCATGACCCCGCCCCAGGAGCCACTCTTGCCCGAGCACGACCAGGACGCGGCGCTGTTCGACCTCGTCATCGTGGGCGCTGGGCCGGCCGGCCTCACCGCCGGCATCTACGCCAGCCGCGGCCGCCTCAAGACGGTCGTCCTCGAGCGCAACATGGCCGGCGGGCAGATCGCTCTCACCGACCTCGTGGAGAACTACCCCGGCTTCCCCGAGGGCGTCTCGGGCTTCGACCTCTCCCAGAAGATGAAGGCGCAGGCCGAGGAGTTCGGCGCCGAGGTCCGCGAGATCGAAGGCGTGACCGCGCTGGCGCAGGACGCCGAAGGCAGGCTCGCCGTGACCACCGATCGCGGGACCTTCCGTGCGCGCAGCGTCATCCTGGCGCCGGGCGTGGAGCCGCGACGCTCCGGCGTCCCCGGCGAAGCGGAGTTCATCGGC
Organism: uncultured Thermoleophilia bacterium; assembly: GCA_903912585.1. Lineage (GTDB taxonomy): Bacteria > Actinomycetota > Thermoleophilia > UBA2241 > UBA2241 > CAIXSE01. Next base: position 801 of record CAIWHY010000448.1, read on the forward strand.
CGCGGCGTGAGCTGGTGCGCCACGTGCGACGGCGCCCTGTACCGCGGCCGCACGGTCGCCGTGATCGGCGGCGGCGACTCCGCGGTCGAAGAGGGCATGTTCCTCACCAAGTTCGCCGACAAGGTCTACCTCGTGCACCGCCGCGACGAGCTCCGCGCCGCGCATATCGCGCAGGAGCGCTGCTTCGACAACGCCAAGATGGAGCTCGTGTGGGACTCGGTGCCGCGGCGCATCGCCGGCAAGGACATGGTCGAGGCGCTCGAGGTGGAGAACGTCAAGACCGGCGAGCAGCGCAGCCTGCCGGTGAACGGCGTCTTCATCTACATCGGCCAGGATCCCAATACCGCCTGGCTCGACGGAGTGGTCGACCTCGACGAGCACGGCTACATCCTCACGGACGGGCTGCAACGAACGAGCGTGCCGGGCGTGTTCGCCTGCGGCGACGCCACCGCAGGACCACTCAAGCAGATCGCGCGCGCGGTGGGCGACGGCGCGCTCGCCGCCGTGCAGGCGGAGAAGTACATCGACGCGCTCGAGTGCGCGCTGCCGGATGCCGACAGCGCGGTGCAGGACGCCGAGCATGCAGCGTCACGCACCGAGCGTGCGGCCGGCGGCAGCGCCGCGCCGGCCTGACAACCATCATCCAGGAGGGATACGTGGACGCAGTCTCGCAGGACGACTTCGAGGCCGAAGTGGTGAAGGCCCCGGGCAAGGTCCTCGTGGATTTCTGGGCCGAGTGGTGCGGCCCATGCCGCATGATCGGCCCGGTCCTCGAGGAGATGTCGGGCGACTACGCCGACGTCAAGTTCGTGAAGCTCAACGTCGACGAGGCGCCGGCCGTGGCGCAGCAGTTCAGCGTGATGAACATCCCCACGATCCTCGCCTTCGAGGGCGGGGAGCTCAAGCAGCGCATCGTCGGCGCCATGCCCAAGGCCAAGCTCGTCGAAGAGCTGGGGGCGTTCCTGGGCTGAGGCCCAGCTGGCAGCGTCCACACCTGGCCCGTAGCACCGAGTCCAGGCTCGAGCCGAGGCCGCCCCGGCTCGGCGGCCCAGTGCAAGCCTTGCGCGTCACGACTGCCCCCCCCGCAGACGGACGCCATATGGTTCTGAAGCGCTCGGCACCGAATTATGTGCCGAATCTGATGCCGCATTCAGTGCTGAATCTGATGCCGAATCTGATGCCGAGCGTGCGCGCGAATAGTCCCGGTCCGCGCCCGGCAGTCCGGTACCGCTCCGATTGCAACCCTCGTCAAACGAGCGGGAGCGGCGTACGCTCGCCTCACGCGACTTTCCGCATCATCGCCAAGGTGTCCCGCCGCTGGCCAAAAAGAAAAGAGGGGGGTTCGTGAGATCAGTGCGCACTGTCGTCCCCATCACGGAGTTCCGCCGCGACGCAGCCCAGATCATCCGCGAGATGATTGCCTCCGGCACGCCCGTCTACGTGACGCAGAATGGCCGAGCGGCAGCGGTGCTGCTTCCGCGAGTGGAGTATGAGGGCCTCCTGCACAGGCTTGCGATCCACGCATCCGCCGCCTCGAGGGCCGTCGACCCCTCGACGCCGGCGGAGGCTCAGAACCCCGGTCCGGCGGTCAGTGCGAGTGCCGAGGGGCGCGCGACGGCAAGGAGCGGGGGCCCATATCGTGGTTCGAGCGGCAACAGATGGCAGCTCGTCGAGTCGCGATATGGGCTTGTTGACCCCGAGACTGCAGACTTCCTGGAGGCCGAGGGCTTCGGTATCGAGTCCGCACCGGTGGACGGCGGCGCGATCGCCGACGTCGGCGGTGTCGCAGGGGACGTGGGCGGCGTGGCAGCGGACGAGGTCGATCGGCGGCGGTAGATCGGATCGGCGGTCCGTCCGTGACGGGGCGCGCCGGGGGGCCGGGGGCCCAACATCAGCCCGGCGGGGCCTACATCAGGCCGGCGGCATGGAACAGCGTGTCGAGCCCGACCGGCTCGAGGCCTTTGGCGCGCAGCCCTTTGACCATCGCCGGGATCGCCTTCTCGGTGTTCCACTCGGTGTGCATGCAGATGATGCTGCCAGGGTGGGCGCCGGCGATGGCGCGCCGCGCTATCTCCGCCGGCGCGGCGCCGGTCCAGTCGCCGGTGTCGACGTCCCAGTTGACCACGAACGGGTAGCCGGCGCTGCCGGCCGCCTTGAGCGTCGTCGCGTTGTACGACCCGTACGGCGGCCGGAAGAACGGCGTGGGCAGCGCCTTGCAGGCCTTCCACCACTGCTGGGCGTTGTCCATCAGTTGGGTGCGCGCCTCATCGTAGCTGATGGTCTGGAAGTCCGGGTGGTCGAACGAATGGTTGCCGATCGTCATGCCCTGCGCCAGCGCCTCCAGCGCGACCTCGGGATAGTGCTCGACGCTCACGCCGGTGCAGAAGAACGTGCCCTTGGCGTGGAGCTTGGTGAGCGCCTTCATGATGTAGCGCCAGGCGTAGCCTGAGCCACCGTCGAACGTGAGGGCCACCAGCTTGCCGGCCTTCGGCAGGCTCGTGTACATCTTGCCGGTCACGGCGCGGTCGCTGCCGAACGGCGCGGTCGCGACCGCCTTGTTGCCGGCCGCGTCGGTGGCCGTGACCTGGAACCTGTAGGTGCCGGGGAACAGGAGCGCCCCGGAAGAGGTCTTCGCCGGCCAATCGACGGTCTCGGGGCCGGCGGCCGCGTGCGCCGGACCGGCCTTGCCGACCTCGTTCCCCAGCGTGTCCACGACCGCCCAGCTCACGGTGGCGCCGCCCGTCTGGCCCGCGGGGACGTCGTACGAGAAGTGCATGGTCGCGGCGCCGCTGATGAGCTGAGGCCCGGCGGCGACGGTGCCGATCTGGGGCGGCGTCGTGTCGATGCGCACCTTGATCGTGACGGCGCTCCCGCCGCCGGCCGGCCGCACCTCGAGCGCGTGTGTGCCGTCGCCCTTGTGCGTCTGGGGACCGTGCACGAGCGCCTGCTGCGAGGTCTGCCACGGGCCGCCGTCGACGCGCCACTGCGCGCTCACCGGCGCGCCGGAGGAGTCGACGAAGCGCGGGCGGGCAGCCGACGTGTGCACGCCGCCGGCGCCGAGCACGGTGATGTCGCCGATCCGGACCGCCGCGGCGGCCGGCGGCGAGGCGCCGGAGGCGCGGCCCGAGGCGGTCCCTCCGCTCGGCGACCCTCCGCTCCCCGGCCACGGCAGCCCGAGGTGGCCGAACCAGGGGCTGACGACGGCGACCACTACGAGGAGGACGAGCACGGCCGCCGCGACCGCGGCGACCACCCGCCAGGGGTCGCGCCGCCGCCGGCGCCGGCGCGGTGGGCGCGGCTGAGGAGCGTTCGAAGGCCGTGCGGCCGAGAGCGGCGCTTCCGGCGGCCTTGCCGTTGCGCCCTCCGGCAGCGCTTCCGGCAGTGCGTCCGGCGGCTCTGCGAACGCTCCGTCCGGCGGCCCGACCGGCTCCGGCTGCCCGGCCCGGTAGTAGTGGATCTCCTTCAAGCGATGTGCCGCGTCAAGCGCGTTCCAGGCGCACGCCGCAGATATCGTAGCTGAAGCTCACGAGCCTGTCGGCGAAGGCCAGGTCCATGGCCGCCTGCACGTCGGGCGGGAACCCCTTGAGCCGCCCGCGGATGAGCTCCGCCTTGGCGGGCGGCACCGCGGCCGCCTGCAGCCAGTAGTCGAGGTCGATCGTGCGCCGCAGCTGCCGCCGCTCCTTGATGCGCAGGCCGGCCGGCGCGACGAGACCGTCCAGCTCCTCGGGGCGATAGTGCCGCCTGTGAGCCGGCTCGCGCAGGCGCGCGAGGTCGTTGAAAGCCTTGTCGGTGACCGCATCGACGACGGGATCGATGATCACGATGCGGCCGCCGCCGCTGGTCACGCGAAGCAGCTCCGCCAGGGCCGTGACGGGTTCGGGCAGGAGATGGAGCGCGTTGCGGCAGACGACGAGACTGAAGAACCCGGCTTCGTATGGCAGCGCGTAGAGATCGACCAGCGAGAACGACACGTTGACGAGGCCGAGCTCGCCGGCCAGACGCGCTCCCTCGTCAAGCGTGTCCGGCAGTTCGTCGGCCGCTTCCACGTGGCGCACGTCCGGCGCCACCGCGAAGCCGGCGATGCCGGCCCCGGCGGCGTAGTCGAGGACGTTGTCGTGCGACGTCGGGCGCGCCAGCTCGACGAGCATCTCGAGAGAAGCCTCTCGCAACTCTTCCACGACGTCTCCCTTCGTCTCCGGCGCCCGGCGCCAGCAGCGCCGGGTCAGCCGTAGGTGACGGTGAACAAGGTCCCGGTCACGGTGAGCCCGATGCCGAGCTCCCGGCCCTCAACGCGCGCCGTCTCCTGGTGATCTCCGTCGGCCGCGCCCAGCACCAGCTCGCTGGACAGCGTCTCCGCCTTGATAGTGCCCTCATAGTGGTCCACGGCCGGCGCCAGCTCAACCGGCACCGTCAGCGCGAGCCTGATGGTGTCTTCTATACGAAGGTCGGCATTCTTGCGCGCGAGCTGAACGGCGTGCACGATCTCGCGCGCCACGCCCTCCTCGCGCAGAGCGTCGTCGACGGCGGTCTTGAGCGCCACGACGCGGCCCGCCTCGCTCTCCACCTGGTAGCCGTCCGGCGAGCCGGTCTCGACGAGGAGCTCTTCCTCGGCGAGACGGAGCTCGCCGTCCGCCAGCGCGAAAACGACGGAACCCTCGGCCTTGAGCTCGGCGACGAGCGCGGCGGCGTCGGACTCCTTGAGCGCCGCCTGCAGCGCGCCGAGCCGCTTGCCGAGCTTGGGCCCGAGCAGACGCAGGTTGGGCTTGACGGTGTAGGCGACGAGCTCGCCGCCGTCGGCGACCACGCGCAGTTCCTTGACGTTGAGCTCGTCGCGGACCACGTCGCGCAGGCGCTCGACGGCGCGCGCCTCGGCGTCGGGCAGGGCGACGACGACCTCGGCGAGCGGCTGCCGCGTCTTGACGGCGGCCACGTTGCGCGCCGCGCGGCCCATCTCGACGACGCGCCGCGCCGCCGCCATGTCGAAGGAGACGCCGGCGTCGATGGCCGCCTCGTCGGCGCCCGGCCAGGCGCACAGGTGCACGCTCTCGGGCGCCGCGGGGTCGGCCGAGCGCACGAGGTTCTGGTACAGCTCCTCGGCGATGAACGGCGTGAACGGGGCCAGCAGCTTGGCCACCGTGACCAGCGCCTCGTGCAGCGTGTGATAGGCGGCCAGCTTGTCGCTGTCGCTCTCGCTCTTCCAGAAGCGGCGGCGGCTGCGGCGCACGTACCAGTTGCTGAGCTCGTCGACGAACTCCTGGATGGCGCGGCAGGTGCCGGTGGCGTCGTAGGCCTCGAGCCCGTCGGTGACGGTCTGGACGAGCGTGTTGAGCTCGCCGACGAGCCAGCGGTCGAGCAGCGGGCGCTCCTCGAGCGGTACGCCGTCGGCCGTCGGATCGAAGCGGTCGATGTTGGCGTACACGGTGAAGAAGCTGTACGTGTTCCAGAGCGTGAGCAGGAACTTGCGCACGACCTCGTCGACCATGTCGGCGCTGAAGCGGCGCGGGCTCCACGGCTGCTGGCTCGAGAACATGAACCAGCGGAAGGCGTCGGCGCCCTGGTTGTCGAGGATGTCGTCCGGGTGCACGACGTTGCCCATGCTCTTGCTCATCTTCTGGCCGTCGCCGTCGAGGATGTGGCCGAGGCAGAGCACGCGCTTGTAGGAGCTGCGGCCCTCGACGAGCGTGGCCACCGCGAGCAGGCTGTAGAACCAGCCGCGCGTCTGGTCGATGGCCTCGGCGATGAAGTCGGCCGGGAAGCGCTCGCGGAACTTGTCCTCGTTCTCGAACGGGTAGTGCCACTGCGCGAACGGCATCGCGCCCGAGTCGAACCAGGCGTCGATGACCTCGGGCGCGCGGCGCATCTCGCCGCCGCACTCGGTACAGGTGAGGGTGATGTCGTCGACGTAGGGCCGGTGGAGTTCCAGATCCTCTGGAACCGGACCGGCCGCGCGCTCGCGCAGCTCCGCGATGGACCCGACGCAGTGCGTGTGCCCCTCGTCGCAGCGCCAGATCGGGAGCGGCGTGCCCCAGTAACGGTCGCGGCTGAGCGCCCAGTCGACGTTGCCGGCCAGCCACTCGCCGAAGCGCCCGTGCTTGATGTGCTCGGGGTGCCAGACCACGTCCTCATTGGCCTTGATGAGCTCGTCCTTCATGGCCGTGGTCCTGACGTACCAGGTCGCCTTGGCGTAGTAGAGCAGCGCCGTGTCGCAGCGCCAGCAGAAGGGGTAGCTGTGCGCGTAGGGCTCGACGCCGAGGAGCAGGCCGCGGGCCTTGAGCTCCTCGGTGATGGCCGGGTCGGCGTCCTTGACGAACACCCCGGCCCACGGCGTGACCTCGCCGATGAACTTGCCCTCGGCGTCCACGGCGTTGACGATGGGCAGGTCGTTCTCATTGCCGACGCGCATGTCTTCCTCGCCGAAGGCCGGCGCGATGTGCACGATGCCGGTGCCGTCGGTCGTGGTGACGTAGTCGGCGGCGATGATGAAGTGCGCCCGCTTGTCCGGCGTCATGAAGTCGAACGGCGGCTCGTAGTCGAGGCCGAGCAGTTCCGCGCCGTGGAACTCGCGCTCCACCGCGGCCTTCTTGCCGAGGACCTTCTCCACGAGCTCGCGCGCCAGCACGAAGCGCTCGCCGCGGCTCTCGACGAGCGCGTAGGTGACGTCCGGGTGCACCGCCGCGGCGACGTTGCTGATCAGCGTCCACGGCGTCGTCGTCCACACGGCGAGCGAGACGGGCGTGCCCGGCGCGCCGGTCACCAGCGCGGCCGCCTCGGGCTCAAGCGGGAAGCGCACGTAGACCGAGTCCTCGGTGACGTCCTTGTAGCCTTGCGCCACCTCGTGGCTGCTGATCGCCGTGCCGCAGCGCGGGCAGTAGGGCACGACCTTGAAGCCCTGGTACAGGAGGTCCTTGTCCCAGATCTGGCGCAGCAGCCACCAGACGGTCTCGATGTACTCGTTGGTGTACGTGTAGTAGGCGTCCTCGAGGTCCACCCAGAAGCCGATGCGCTCCGTGAAGCGCTCCCATTCCTCCAGGTAGGCGGTGACG
>CAIWHY010000449.1 GCA_903912585.1 uncultured Thermoleophilia bacterium
CCTGGGTGCGCCCGGCGCTGCGCGTCGCGCAGGTCGTCCTCGTCGCGGCGATCGTCTACTTCCTCGCCGCGTATCTGGTCCGCTCGTGGTCCACGGTCAAGGACTACCACTGGACGCTGCGACCCGGCTGGCTGGCGGCATCCGGGGTCGTCTTCCTCGCGTTCTACGTGATGCAGGCGCTCGCCTGGTGGCTGCTTCTGCGCGGGTTCGCCCTGCACAGCCCGTTCCCGGTGGCGATGTCCACCTGGGGCAAGTCGATCCTCGCACGCTACGTGCCGGGCAACGTGTTCATGTTCGTGGGCCGGGCCTGGATGAGCCACGGGCAGGGACTGCCTGTGGCCACGGTGAGCGCGGCCATGGTCTACGAGCAGGCCCTCGCCCTGTGCTCGGCGCTGATCGCCGTGGCCGTGCTCTTCCCCTTCTGGGAGACCGACCGCGGAGCCACCGGCCTGAGCCTGCTCGCGATCCCGCTCTTCATCGTCCTGCTTCACCCGCGCGTGTTCCGGCCGCTGTCGTCCTGGGCGCTGCGCCGACTCCACCGGGAGCCGCTTGACGTCACCCTGGGTTTCGGCGCCGCGATGGCCATGCTCTGGTACTATGTCGCCGCTTGGATGGTGGCCGGCACCGGCGCGTGGCTCCTTGCTCGCGCCACCACCGGCCTCGGCGTCGGCTCCTTGCCACTCGTGATCGTCGCCTACGCGCTTTCCTTCGTCGTCGGGATGGCGGCGTTCATCTTCCCGAGCGGCATCGGCGTCCGTGAAGCTGTGCTCACGGCATCGCTTTCACGGCATCTGCCGAGCGGCGTGGCCCTCGCCTGGGCGCTGCTCCTGCGCCTCTGGGTCACGGCCATCGAGCTGCTGTTCGTGGGCCTCGCGGTGCTCGCGGAACGGCTCATCTACGGAAGAAAGGACGCCCGGTGAGCGAGAGCGGGCGGATCAAGGCCGAGAGAGAAGCCGCCGCCGTCACCGCGGGCGCGCACCCTCCGCGAGGCTTCCTCGGGCTCGCTCCGGTCGTGGAGCTCGAAGCCGACGCACGCGCGCGGCTGTTCCGCCGCAACGCCATTTACGTGATCGCGGGCGCGGTCCTGTTCGCCACGATCTACGCTTTGCTGTCGTGGCTCAAGTACCGCGCCTTCATGGATGCTCGTTTCGACCTCGGCAACATGACTCAGGCGGTGTACAACACGGCCCACGGTCACTTCCTGATGACCACGACCGGCGACGTCCACCCAGTGCAGGTCTCGCGCCTCGGCTCGCACGTCGATCCTATCCTCGCCCTGTTCGCGATCCCTTGGCTCGTTTGGCCGAGTCCCGCGATGCTCCTCGTGCTTCAGTCGGTCATCGTCGCCACCGGGGCTTGGCCTGCCTACCGTCTCGGCGTGCGCTTCACGCGGGATCCCCGCGCCGCCTCCCTGCTCACCGGCGCCTTCCTGCTCTACCCGGCGCTCGGGTTCCTCGTGCTCAACGAATTCCACCCGGTCGCGCTGGCCACGCCGCTGCTGTTGTGGGCTTTTCTGTACGTGGAGGAGGATCGCTGGCTGTGGGCGTTGCCGTTCCTGGTCCTCGCGGCGGCGAGCAAGGAGACCGTTCCGCTTGTACTGGCGCTGATGGGCGCCTACTTCGCGTTGCGCAAACGCTCGTGGCGACCGCTGATCCTCACGGTGGCGGCCCTTGCCTACTTCGGCGTCGCGGTGTGGGTCGTCATCCCGCACTACAGCGGCGGGCAGAGTGTCTTCATCGCTCGCTACGGCGTATATGGGGACAGTGCGGGCGCGGTCGCCAAGACGGCGCTGCTCCATCCCGGCAAGACAGTGCACGGCCTCCTGCGGCCGTCCAACATCCACTACTGGTTCCAGCTCCTGTGGCCGTTCGGCTTCGCCTCGCTGCTGAGCCCGCTGACTCTGTTGATCTCGGCTCCCGAGGCTTTGCTCAACGCGCTTTCCTCGGTGAAGTTCCAGCGCGACATCCGCTTCCACTACACGGCCGAGGAGATCGCCTTCATCTACGCCGCCGCCGTGCTCGGCCTGATGCGCCTGTGGCGCTGGCTCGGCGGCGGGTTCCGCGAGGCGGAGCAGGCGATGCGGGGCCAGCGCGTCAGCCGCGCAACGCTGGCCCTGCTCATCCTGCTTGTTGCGCTGGCCGCCAACTACTTCGCCGGCCCGCTCCCGTTCTCGCTGCCCGGCGCGGCCAACTCCGGCCGGGACTACGCCATGCGGCCGCACGCGGCCGCCCTCAACGAGGCGGTGAGGATGATCCCTCCGCTCGCCACGGTGTCAGTCAACAACAACATCGGCGAGAAGCTCTCGGCCCGCCCGGTCGTCTACACGTTCCCCGCCATCGCCGGCGCCGACTGGATCGCGCTGGACACCAAGCATCCCTCGGTGCTCGACAAAACGAACGCCGGCTTGTACCAGCTCGCATTCGGCAAGTTGGTGCTCAACAAGGACTACCTGAACGTCTACGCCAAGGATGGCGTCTTCGTCTTCAGGCGCGTGGGGGCGAAGCAGTAGTCCGCGCCGTCCGGCGAACCGCGCATCGCACCGCTCCCGGGCGCTCGCTCACGCGACCCATCTGAACACCGCGAACTTGGCGGTGAGCAGGATGAGCGTGACGATGCCGACGATCACCAGCGCCGCGTGCGTCTTGGGGCGCCCGCGCGTGAACACCGCCAGGGCGATGTAGAGGGGGAAGGCGGTGAGCGTGAAGCGCGGGTACGAGAGCAGCGGCACGTCGGTCGACGGGAAGAAGAGCGGGTAGGCGAGCGCCGCCAGCAGGTACCAGGAGTAGGCACGCGGGAGGCGGCGGGCGCCGTACCAGAGGAGGCCCACCGCAGGCACGAAGAACGCCAGGTCAACGAGGTTGTTGGCCGCGTCGCCGAGCGCCTTGCTGGAGAGCGCCCAGGTCCCGAACAGGCGTGAGAACTCGGCCGCCAGCAGCCGGTAGGCGCCGATGGCGGAGTCGAAGAACCCCATCGCGACCGTGTAGTTGGGCGCCGCCAGGAACCTCGACCACGACGCCTGGGCGGTCGAGAACAGGAGCGGCTTGCCGAAAGCGAGGGCCAGGTAGGTCATCCAAACGAGCAGGCCCTCGACGACCATGAGCATGTTGGCGGCGTGAGAATCCGTGCTCTTGAGGTCCCACTCCTTGTCCTCGTAGTAGTAGTAGATCATCGGGATCAGCAACAGGACCCCTGTGCTGCGCGTGAGCGTGGCGAGGAGCCCGGCGAAGCCCGCGAGCCGCCAGCGGCCCTCACGCGCGCACACGAAGCAGGCGAGCGAGAGGAAGAGGAACAGCGACTCCGTGTACACGGCCTGCAGGAAGAAGGACATCGGGCCGACGGCGAGATAGACGACGGCGCGCGAAGCGACACCGTCGTCGAAGTCCGCCCTGGCGAGCCGGTAGAGCAGCCACACGCAGCCCGCGTAGCAGACGAGCGAGATGACGATGCCGGTGTTCACGAGGTTGCCGCGGAAGAGCACGCCGAGCCAGCGCAGGAGCATCGGGTAGAGCGGGAAGAACGCGGTGCTGCCGTCGCCGTCGGCGTAGCCGGACGTCGCGATCTTGATGTACCACACGCCGTCCCAGTGGGCCCACGGGTTGAGCAGGTGCCCGAGGGCGCCGTGGAACACCTCGGCCCGCGCCGGGAAGCGCCAGCCGATGGGGAGCTTCTGGTAGCCGATGAGGCCGACGGCGAAGAACGCCGCCGCGAAGATGATGATCCGGCTGCCGGCTGCGGCGACGACCGCGCGCGCCAGCGGGGCGGTCGTGGCGGACTCGGCGGCGTGCGGCACCGCTGTGGCCCCGGACTCGCCGGTCATCACGTCCGGCACCAGGCCGGCCGCGTCTGCCGGCTCAGCTTCCGTCGCCGGCCCCGTCGTGGGCGCCGGCGGACGCCAGCGTCGCGAGCCGCGCGGCGATGGCCGCGCGCAGGTCGCTGGCGAGGGCGCGCCGCTGCCTGGGGTCGTGCGTCCAAACCCGCGCCCGCAGCACGACCTCGCGCCCGCGGATGTCGTCGACGTCGACGTGGTTCTCCGTGCCTTCGGGCGGCGGGGCGAGCTCGTCGGCGACGTTCAGCGCGGCGAGCCTGGCGGCCTCCACGTCGTCGCCCTGCGGCACCGTGAACGCCACGGTGAGGATGCTTCCCGGCGCGCCCATGGTGTAGTTGTGCACGACGCGGTTGGCGAACGCCTCGTTGGGGATGACGACGCGGTCGTCGTCGGGCGTGCGGATGAAGGTGTAAGTGAGCGAGATCCGCTCGACCGTGCCGTAGGCGTCGTCGACGCTGATGTAGTCGTTGAGGCGCCCCGGCTGCGAGAAGGCCAGCATGATGCCGCTCACCAGGTTCGCGAGTGGTGCGCGCGCGGCGATGC
>CAIWHY010000450.1 GCA_903912585.1 uncultured Thermoleophilia bacterium
CGACCTCCGGCGCGCCGGGCGGCCGACCCCTGCCGGGCCGGGCGTCAGACCTCCGGATGGTATACTCCGCCGCGTGATCATCGACGCCAGCAGAGAGCCCCGGCTGCAGTTCGGCGACGGCGAGCCGTTCGCGATCGACGGCTGCGAGGTCCGGCGGGACATCGAGCGCTCCACCCTCACGAACATCGCCCTCGACGGCGCGCCTCTGCCGCTCCCGGTGGGCGCGCGCGTGACGCTCTGGGCCGGCCCCAACGTGGTCTTCGTCGGCAAAGCGGTGGACGAGGCGAGCGTCCTCGACCTGCTCTCCACCGAGAGCGACGACGCGCTCGACGACGACGAGACGATCTGAGCCGGCGCCTGAAGGGAAGCACGTGAAGGGATTGATCCTCAGCGGCGGCGCCGGCACTCGCCTGCGCCCCATCACCCATACCTCGGCCAAGCAGCTCGTACCCGTGGCCAACAAGCCCGTGCTCTTCTACGGCCTCGAGGCGATGCAGGCCGCCGGCATCACGCAGGTCGGCATCGTCGTCGGCGAGACGCGCGCCGAGATCGAGGCCGCGGTCGGTGACGGCGGCCGCTTCGGCCTCGAGGTGACGTACCTGCCGCAGGAGGCGCCGCTCGGCCTGGCGCATGCGGTCCTCATCGCCGAGGAGTTCCTCGACGACGAGCCCTTCGTGATGTACCTCGGCGACAACCTCCTCAAGGAGGGCATCGCGCCGTTCGTGCGCGCCTTCGAGCAGAGCGCGCCGGACGCGCTGATCCTGCTGCAGAAAGTCAACGACCCGAGCTCCTACGGCATCGCCGAGCTCGACGGCGCTCGCGTCAAGCGGCTCGTCGAGAAGCCGCCCGAGCCGCGCAGCGACCTGGCGCTCGTGGGCGTCTATCTGTTCACTCCGGCCGTCTTCGCGAGCGTCAAGGCGATCGCCCCGTCGCCGCGCGGCGAGCTGGAGATCACCGACGCGATCCAGCACATGATCGACCGCGGCCTGCGCGTGGAGCCGCACACGGTGACCGGCTGGTGGAAGGACACCGGCAAGCTCGAGGACATGCTGGAGGCCAACCGGCTCATCCTCGGCACCATCGAGCGCGACCTGCGCGGCGAGGCCACGGACTGCACGCTGGAGGGCGCCGTCCAGATCGGCGCCGGCAGCGTGCTCGAGCGCTGCACCGTGCGCGGACCCGTGGTGATCGGCGAGCGCTGCCGGCTCAGCGACACCTACGTCGGCCCGTACACCGCCATCAGCGACGGCGTCGTCGTGGAGCAGGCGGAGATAGAGCACTCCATCATCCTCGAGAACAGCCGCATCTGCCGGCTGGGGGCGCGCATGGCGGACAGCCTCATCGGGCGCGACTGCGTGATCGCGCACAGTGACGCGCTCCCCGTGGCCTACCGCTTCATGGTCGGCGACTCGAGCCAGATCGGCATCCTGTAGGCGCGACCGGCGAAGGCCGATGCCCGGCCCGCGAAGGAGAGTACACATGATCGACGGCGTGATGACCAAGAAGCTCAAGGTGGTCCCGGACGAGCGGGGCCGCCTCATGGAGTGCCTGCGCAACGACGACGACCTCTTCCTCGGGTTCGGCCAGTTCTACATGACGACGACCTTCCCCGGCGTGGTCAAGGGCTGGCACCTGCACGAGGCGCAGTTCGACAACATCGTCTGCGTGAAAGGCATGATCAAGCTCGTGCTGCACGACGCCCGCGAAGGCTCGGCCACCCGCGGGCAGACCGACGAGTTCTTCCTCGGCGAGCACAACCCGCTGCTCGTACGCGTGCCGAGCGGCATCTGGCACGGCTGGAAGTGCGTCAGCCCCGAAGAGGCGTACATCGTCAACGCGCCGACCGAGGTCTACAAGTACGACGCGCCAGACCAGCAGGAGCTCCCGCACGACTCGCCCGAGATCCCGTATGACTGGAACGTGAAGCTGCGCTAGGCGCAGCCGACCAAGTGATGCTGCGCTGGTTCGTCACGGGCTCCGGCGGCCAGCTGGCCACGGCCTTCACGCGCGTCCTCGAGGGCGAGGTCTTCCTGAGCCGCGAGGACGTCCTCGACATCCGCGACGCCGAGGCCGTCCGCGCCGCCGTCCACGCGTTCGCGCCGGACGTGCTCGTGCACACCGCCGCCTACACCGACGTCGACGGCGCCGAGGCCGACCCGGAGACCGCCGAGGCGATCAATGTGGCCGGCACGCGCAACCTTGTCTCCGCCGTGCGCGGCACCCACACGACGCTCGTGTACTTCAGCTCCGACTACGTCTTCGACGGCGCCAAGGGCAGCCCGTACGTGGAGAGCGACGCCACCAACCCGCTGAGCGTGTACGGGCGCACCAAACTGGCCGGCGAAGACGAGGTGCTCAGCTGGGTGCACGGCATCGTCGTGCGCACCTCGTGGTTGTTCAGCGACACCGGCCGCAACTTCGTGAAGACCATCCTCACGGCCGGGCGGGCGAAGGCCGCGGCCGGCGAGCCGCTCACCGTGGTCGACGACCAGGTCGGCTCGCCCACCTACGCCGGCCACCTGGCGGCGGCCGTGGACGAAGCGCTCAAGCAGGGAGTCGCTCCCGGCCTCTACCACATGGCCGGAGGCGGCTACTGCTCCTGGTGCGAGCTGGCGCGTGAGATCGTGCAGCTCGCCGGCATCGACGTCGAGGTCCTGCCGACCACGACGGCCGAGCTCGGCCGGCCGGCGCCGCGGCCGGCGTTCTCGGCACTCGCCAGCGAGCGCCCCGTGCCGCGCCTGCCGCACTGGGCGGCCGGCGTCGCGGAGGCCGTAGACAGACTCATCCCGCTCGGCTGACCGGCCGGCGCGGATCACAAGGAGGCACGGCATGAGGATCGTGGTCACCGGCGGCGCCGGCTTCATCGGCTCCAACTTCGTGCGCTACCTCCTGGGCAAGTACGACGACCTCGAGGTCGTGAACCTCGACAAGCTCACCTACGCGGGCAACCTCGAGAACCTCAGAGACGTGGAGGACGATGCGCGCTACGCGTTCGTCAAGGGCGACATCTGCGACGCCGCCGTCGTGCGCGCGACGCTCGACGGCGCCGATGCCGTGGTCAATTTCGCCGCCGAGACGCACGTCGACCGTTCCATCAGCGGGCCTCAGGACTTCATCAGCACCGACGTGCTGGGGACGCACACGCTGCTCGAGGCGGTGCGCGAGCTCGACGTGAAGCGCTACCTGCAGATCAGCACCGACGAGGTGTACGGCTCCACCGAGACCGGCTCGTTCACCGAGGAGTCGGACCTGGCGCCGTCGAGCCCGTACTCGGCGAGCAAGGCGGGAGGGGATCTGCAGGTGCTCGCCTACTACCGCACCTACGGCACCCCGGTGCTCATCACGCGCAGCTCCAACAACTACGGCGGCTGGCAGTACCCCGAGAAGATCATCCCGCTGTTCATCACCAACGCGATCGACGACCAGGCCCTGCCGGTGTACGGCGACGGCCTCAACGTGCGCGACTGGCTCCACGTCGAGGACAACTGCTCGGCCGTCGACGCCGTGCTCCACGAGGGTGAGCTCGGCGAGGTCTACAACATCGGCGGCGGCAACGAGGTGCGCAACCTCGCGCTCACGCGCCGCATCCTCGAACTGCTCGGCAAAGGCGAAGACCTCATCCGCTACGTCGTCGACCGGCCCGGTCACGACCGCCGCTACTCGATCGACTGCGCCAAGGTCCGCGCGCTCGGCTGGGAGCCGGCCGTGGACTTCGAGGACGGCCTCGAGCGCACCGTCGCCTGGTACCGCGACAACCCGGATTGGTGGCGCCGCCTCAAGTCCGGCGAGTGGCGCGAGTACTACGCACAGCAGTACTCCGGACTGGCGTAGGTCCCCCGCCGGCCCCACGTAGGTCCGGCGGCCGAGCCGGCCCCCCAGGCTCTCAGGGCACGTTCCAGACCGGCGTGCCCACGGTGACCCGCGAGAACAGCCAGAGGATGTGCGCGTCAGACAGGCGCGTGCAGCCGTGCGAGTAGTTGCGCGGGAACCTGCCCAGCAGCCAGGGCTCGTCGGTGCCGTGGATCGCGTACGCGCCCAGGTACCGCATCCGGCGCGGGCCGTAGGGGCCGCTCATGTGCGGGTCCTTGGCGTAGATGCGGAAGTGGCCCAGCGGCGTCGGCAGCGACGGGCGCCCGAGGACGCAGTCGAACACCTTCTGCAGGATCCCGTGCTCCATGTAGTAAAGCCTGTACTGGGAGCGGTCGACGACGATGAAATGCGCCGGCCCGGTGGGCACGCCGTAGGGGTTGCGCGGGTCGAACACGTGCACGGCCAGGGCCACGCTGTCGCCGGCGGCGTGCGTGGCGTCGGCCTCCATGCGGGCGCGCAACCTGTAAGTGCCGACCTGAGCGGCGCTCCACGCGGTCTTGACCGTCGAGGCATCGCCCAGGGTCAGCGTGCGCTGCGTGACCCAGGCCTTGGTGGCCCTGTCCCACTGCTGAAGTTCCACGCTCGCGCCCGGGTGAGCGGGCGCGACCTGCAGCTGCAGACTGGCGTCGCGGCCCGCGAAGAGCCGGTCGGGCGCCGTCTGCAGGAGCTTGACCCGCGGCGCCACGGTCGCCTGGGCATCCGCCTGTGCGGCCGCCCCGCCGGCGCCACCCGCGTAGTCCACGCGGTAGGTGGTGGTCATCTGCGGCCGCATCGTCCACGTGGCGACGCCGGAGGCGTCGGCCGTCGCCGTCGCGATGACCGTGTAGGCAGACTCGCCGGCGCGCATGCGGCTGAGGGTGAGCGGCGCCTGCGGCAGACCGACGCGCGCGGTCAGCTTCACCGTCGTGCCGCAGACCAAGGCAGCCGGAGCGGCAGCGAGCGAGAGCGACGGCGACGGCGACGGCAGAGGGTCGGCGGCCGTGGCCGCGGCGGCGCTCCCGGCAAGCAGCACGAGCGCCGCGAGGAAGAGGACGGCGAGAGAGGTCTTCTTGGACATGGCGTGCACGGAGCCCCCAGTCGTCGGATGGACGTGCGCGGAGTGTACGGTACCCGGCGGCGTCAGGCCAAGGCCGCCGAAGAAGCGGCGCGGGCGCGGACGGAGCGCCGGGGGAGCGGACGAGGCACGCGGGGAGCGACCGAGGTACGCGGGGAGCGGCCGGAGGTTCGCGCGCCTGGCGGCAGTCGCGGCCCGTCGTCCCCGCCCGGGCCTACGGCCGGGCGGTGAGCGGCGTGCTCGTCAGCGTGGGCGAGGGCGTCGGCGTCGGCGTCGGCGTCGGCGGAAGCTCGGCCGGCGTGAGCAGCCGCCGGCCCCACGCGAAAGCGGTCTTCCAGTACGTGGAGCTGTCGAGCGAGGCGAGCGAGACGCCGTCGGTCGAGCCCGTGGACTGGATGAACCAGCCGTTCCCGAGGTAGAGGGCGGCGTGGTAGATGGACTCGACCGGAGACTTGGGGCCGCTTGGCCCGAAGAAGAGGAGGTCGCCGCAGGTGAGGTTCTTGCGCGTGATGCGGGGCTTGGCGCGGGCGGCCATGTCGTGGGCCCCGCGCTCGTTGACCGTGATCGGGTAGCCGAAGTGCATCTTCATCACGTAGAAGACGAAGCCCGAGCAGTCGAACCCGCCGGCGGCCTGGAAGCCGTAGGGCGAGTCCTGAGTCGGGTACTCGCCCGCCCACACGTAGGGATAGCCGATGAACTGGAGCGCGAAGGTCGCGATCTCCCTCTGGCGCGCGCTGAGCGGCGGGAAGGTGATGGCGTCGAACTGCGACAGGCCGTAGAGCGTCCACTCGCTCTTGAGCTGATAGCCGCGCCAGAACATGTAGGCGACCTCGGCGCGGTCGATCGGCTGCCCGGGCGTGACCTCGTGCTTGTCCGCCGCGAAGGGGTGGTTGTAGCGCAGCTGGAGCTGGCGCGAGGCGACGATGTAGGGCAGATAGCTGGGGGCGCCGGTCAGCCACCCGGTGTTGGGCTTCCACGTGCTGGTGCGCAGCTGCGTGAGGAGCTGCCAGTCTGTGGTCGGGTATCGCTCCTTGATCCATTTCACGACGCCGGCCTCCGCCTGAGAGGCGAGCACGGCGTCGTTGGGAGCGAAGGAGCCATCCTTCTGCAGGCCGAGGTAGCCGTGGTGGAGGGCGATCGCGATGGCCTGGTAGTACGGATCCGTGGCGGGGACGTCCTTGACGGCGGCCGCAGGGACGATCTCCGTGAGGTGGCCGGCGGCGGTCACCAGCGCGCTCGCGAACTGAGCTCGCGTCAGCGGGTCCTCCGGTTTGAACAGGGGGCCGAAGTCGTCCATGAGTTGATGCCCTGCCGGGCCGCGCGCCGTGATGGACTCGATGGCGGCGTGCGCCCAGTGCGACTTGGGCACGTCGGTGAAGCTCTTGCCGAACGCTGCGGGAGCCGCGAGGCACGCGAACGCGAGCGCCAGCCCCAGCGCGGCGTTCAGGACGAGGGATCTGTGCTGCAGTCCGGCCATGCTCCAATCCTGCTATCGGCGGTTGCCGCGGCGCCTTGAGCGCTCGTGGGGCCGCGTGCACGGCCCGCAGGACGCTTTCGCCGCCGCGGCTCGTTCTCCTCAGAAGAGAGCGTTGAGGCTACCACGCGCCATCGGTCCGCGCGCGGCACCGGCCCGATGCCTCAAGAAAAGGAGTCCGCGGCCGATGTCAGAAGCACTCCCAAGCAAGGCGTCACGGTTTGCCCGTCCGAGGCGCGGCACGTATCCTGAGGCCGCGCCCCACCGGGCTCACACCCGACCATGGACCTCCTGGACCCGACATCAGCCCGCCGCCCCGGCCGCCCCGCACACGCCCTCCCGGGCGCAGCGACCGTGCGCGGTCTTCTCGGCATGGCGGCCGCGCTCGTCCTCCTGGCGGGCGCCGGCCCGGCCGGCGCCCTGACGACGAGCGCCAACTTCGTCATCAGCGGTCACGGCTGGGGGCACGGGATCGGCATGTCGCAGTGGGGCGCCTACGGATACGCCAAGCAGGGCTGGACGTACAAGCAGATCTTGAAGCACTACTACACGGGCATCGCCTTCGAGACCCGTCCCGACGTGGACATCCGCGTCCGCCTGCGCAGCGGGCTCAAGAAGGTGCAGGTGTCCTGCCCCAGCGCGTTCACTGCGTCCGCCGGTGTCACCACGCTCACCATCCCTGCCGGAGTCACCGCGACGACGACCTGGGCGGACAACGCCTACCACGTGGTCGCGGGCGACGCGACGCAGGACTTTTCCACACCACCGACGTTCACGCCTTCCAATGGGTCGCTGCAGATCCTCACGGCGACCGACCTCGGCGACACGGGCGCCTACCGCGGCGTCGTGCGCGTGCTGCGCTCGAGCGACGCCCTGATGATGGTCGACCAGGTGCCGCTGGAGAGCTACTTGCGCGGCGTCATCCCGCACGAAGTGTCGCCCTCGTGGCCTGTCGAGGCGCTCAAAGCGCAGGCCTGCGCCGCGCGCGCCTACGCCCTCAACTCGCGCAAGCCGGGGTCCTCGTGGGACGTGTACTGCGACGTGCGCGACCAGGCCTACGTGGGGATCGGCATCGAGGACCCGCACACCGACGCCGCGGTGCTCGCCACGGCCGGCGTGACCCCGACGTATGCCGGCCAGGTCATCTCCGCCTACTACTTCTCCTGCTCGGGCGGCCACACCGAGAACATCGAGTACGGCTGGCCGGGCGCGACGCCGGAGCCCTATCTCAAGGGCGTCGACGATCCCTACGATAGCTTCGCCTCACTGCACGACTGGGGGCCGCTGCGCCGCACCGGCGCGCAGCTCAAGTCGGCGCTCGGGAGCGACAGCCCCCTGCGCGCCGTCGTCCCCGTCAAGCTGGGCACGTCACCGCGCATCGTCAAGGCCGCGCTCATCGGCGCCAGCGGCGTCACCTTCATGGACGGCAACATGCTGCGCATGAAGCTCGGCCTCAACAGCACCTGGGCGCTGTTCACGAGCATGTCGATCACGCCGGCGCCGGGCGACCACGTGTCCATCGCCGCCGGCGGCAGCGTGCTGCTGAGCGGGCGCATGTACCCGGCGCTGCCGGCGGGCACAAAGGTGCGCCTGCACTGGTACTCTGCGGGCACCTGGCACAGCCACTCACTGCCCACCACGCTCATCGCCCAGAAGCTCGGCGGCGGCTACACCACCACATACTCGGCGTACAGCGACAACCAGCTTCCGACGGAGACCACCAGGTACTACTTCCAGCGCGGCACGTGCGTGTCGCCGACCACGACCGTCACCGTCAAGTAGAGCGACCGGTCGGTCTGCCTCTCCGGCCTCGCGGCGCGACCCCGCTATCTCCGCGGACCCTCCGTGTGGAAGAGGCCGGCCGGCGTGTCCGGGACCTGATGCCGGTTGATCTCGCCGTCGACCATGTAGATCACGTCCTCGGCGATGTTGGTGGCGTGATCGGCCAGCCGCTCCAGGTATCTCGCCACGCTGAACATGAGCACGATGGCGTCGAGGTGCTCTGGATCGGTGCGGATGATGTGCTTGAGGTCCTCGATCAGCCCCTGGTAGAGCATGTCGATCTCGTCGTCGGCCGCCAGGACATCCCTCGCGGCGTGAACGTCCTGGCGCACGAGCGCATCGAGGACCTTCCCGAGGATGCTCCCGGTGCGGTCTGACATCACGGCGAAGCCCGCCGGGACGGGGATGGGCTGCTCGTCGATCAGGGCCATCGCGCGTTCGCCGATGTTGGAGGCGAGGTCACCGATCCGCTCGAGCTCGCTGTTGATCTTGATGACCGCCACCAGGAAGCGCAGATCGCCGGCGACCGGCTGGTAGAGCGCCAGCAGCTTGAGGCACTCCTCTTCGACCTCGACTTCCTGCTGGTCGATCTCGAAGTCGCCGACGATGACCCTGCGCGCCTTGTCGCGATCGCGCTGCTCGATGGCCTGGAACGCGATGCGCAGGTTGTCCTCCACGAGGGCGCCGAGCGCGAGGATCTTGCGCTTGAGCTTTTCGAGCTCGCGCTCGAGATGCATCATGCCGCTCTCCTGCCTCAGCCGAAGCGGCCGGTGATGTATTCCTCGGTCTGCTTCTCCGTGGGGCAGGAGAAGATGTCGGTCGTGGAGCCGAACTCGACGATGCGGCCCTGGAAGAAGAAGGCCGTGTAGTCGCTCACGCGCGCCGCCTGCTGCATGTTGTGCGTGACGAGGACGATCGTGTACTTGTCCTTGAGCTCGAGGATGAGCTCTTCGATCTTGGCGGTCGCCACCGGGTCGATGGCCGAGCACGGCTCGTCCATGAGCAGCACATCGGGCTCGGCGGCGATGGCGCGCGCGATGCAGAGGCGCTGCTGCTGGCCGCCGGAGAGGGCGTTGCCCGGCTCGTTGAGCTTGTGCTTGACCTCGTCCCAGATCGCCGAACGCTTGAGCGCGTGCTCGACGCGCATGGCGAGCTCCGAGCGATTCAAACGGTAGTGCTGCCGCAGGCCGTAAGCGACGTTGTCGAAGACCGACATCGGGAACGGGCTGGGCTTCTGGAAGATCATGCCGATGCGCCGGCGCAGCTCGAGGAGATCGGTGTCCTTGGACAGGATGTTCGAGCCCTCGAACAGGATCTCGCCACTGGCGCGCTGGTCCCGGTAGAGGTTGAAGATCCGGTTGAGGGCGCGCAGATGGGTCGACTTGCCGCAGCCGG
Organism: uncultured Thermoleophilia bacterium; assembly: GCA_903912585.1. GTDB lineage: Bacteria > Actinomycetota > Thermoleophilia > UBA2241 > UBA2241 > CAIXSE01. The sequence continues at coordinate 9,576 of CAIWHY010000450.1, forward strand.
AGGGGCCGATCACGGCCGTGACCCGGTTCTTCTTGAAATCTATGGTGTTGCCGAACAGCGCCTGCGCTTTGCCGTAGAAGAAGTCGAGATCGCGCACCGTGATCTCGTCGGCGAGCGCGGCGAAGTCTTCGCCGGAGCCGCGCCGATTCTCGGCGACCGCCAGACGCGGCGGGACGACAGTCGCTTCGCCGTCCTGGATCTGTGTCGGTTCGTCCACTTTCGTGTCTACCATTCCTTACCTCGCTGGAAGAGCAACCGTACCAGGATATTGAGCCCCAGGATGAAGACCATGATGAACAGAGCGCCGCCCCATGCCAGGGCCTGCATGTGCGGGTAAGGCGAGTTGGCCATGTCGTACATCGCCTTGGTGATGTTGGCGACCGGGCCGCCGAAATAGCCGCCCGGCCCGAACAAGCCGGTGATCCAGTAGAAGCTGCTGAGCGCGGTGAACAGCAGCGGCGCCGTCTCGCCGGCGACGCGCACGACGGCCAGGGTGGCGCCGGTGATGAGGCCGCCGCGGGCCGCCTTGCAGACGACGCGCAGCGTTACCCGCCAGCGTGGCGCCCCCATGGCAAGGCCGGACTCGCGCAGCTCGTTGGGCACCAGGTTGAGGATGTCCTCGGTGGTCCGCGCCATCACCGGCAGCATCAGGAACGCCAGCGCTACCGAGCCGGCGAAGCCCGAGTAGTGCTGCAGCGGCTTCACGAGGATCGCGAAGGCGAACACGCCGACGATGATCGACGGCACGCCCATGACGACGTTGGAGACCATGCGGATGCTGGTCGCCACGCGCCCGTTGCGCCCGAACTCCGCCAGGTACACGCCCGCCATGAAGCCGATCGGGATGGCGATGGCGGCTGCTCCGGCCGTGATGATGATGGTGCCGAGAATGGCATTGGCCATGCCGCCCGAGGTGGACATGGGGTCCAGCGGCGTCGGCTGCGTGAAGAAGGCGACGTTCCACGCCTTGAGCCCGCGGATGATGACCTCGTACAGCACGAACCCCATCACGGCGATGCCGAACAGTGCGCCGATCCACGAGAGCACCTTGACCACGAGATCGACGGCCTTGCGACCGACGACCGAGCGGCGGCGCATGGGTGCCAACTGGGACGGCCGGGGCGACTCGGCGACGGCGCTCATGCCCTCCCCCCCGTGACGCGCTGCACGCGGCGCAACCAGGCCTGCGCGGCGACCTGGAACAGGATGGTAAGGATGAAGAGGATGAGGCCCAGCTCGATGAGGGCGCTGATCTGAAGCTTGTCGGTCGCCTCGCTGAAGTTGAGGGCGATGAGCGAGGCGATGGACGTGCCGGGGTCGAACACGGAATGGGGCAGGGAAGTGAAGACGCTGCCGATCAGGAACGCCACCGCCATCGTCTCTCCGAGCGCGCGGCCGAAGCCGATGAAGATGGCCCCGACGATGCCGCTGTTGGCGTACCGAAGGCTGATCTTGCGCATGACTTCCCAAGTCGTCGAGCCCAGACCGTAGCCGGCCTCCTTGGTGACCTGCGGCACCATCTTCATCACGTCGCGGGAGACGGCGGTGATGAAGGGAAGCACCATGAAGGCCAGCACGACGCCGGCGGTGAAGATGGAGACGCCGCCGCCGGCATAGTTCGGGCCCGGCGCGATGCCCGGGACCTTGCCGAGCGGCGTGCTCAGCACCCACGGCACCAGGTGGTCCTGCATGAAGGGCACGATGGTGAAGATGCCGACCATGCCGAAGACGATGCTGGGGATCGAGGCAAGCATCTCGATGACGGTGCCCACGACGCGGGAGACCTTGGGGTGGACGAGCTCCACCAGCAGGAGCGCGATGACCAGCGCCAGAGGCACGGCGATGACCATCGCGACGAGGGTGGAGAGGAATGTGCCCACCAGTGCCGCGAGGGCGCCGTATTCGCCGGTGCTCGGCGACCAGGCAACGGTCGTGAGCATCTTGGTGCCCAGTCCCGTGATCGCCGGCCACGAGTCTATGACGAGGACGACGCCCAGGCCGACCATCGCCACGGCAAGGAAGAGGCCGCTGGCGGTGGCGAGCCCGCGGAAGATCGGATCCCCGAGGCGGAGACGGCGACCACGCGTCTCCGCCTTCATGGAGCCGCGCGGCGCGCCGGCCTGAGGCGGTATGTCGATGTCGACTGTGCTCACGGTTCCTGCTCGCAGGAGGTCAGTTCAGAGCCCGTGAGGTCAGGGCCATACGGGCGAGCCCGCGGCAGTCACCGTCGGCCAGACCTGCTTCTGGACCAGGTCGTAGACGCTGGCCGGGATGGGCACGTAGTCGAGGGCGGTCGCCGAAGAGGCACCACTCGTGTAGTTCCAGTTGAACCAGTCGAACATCTGCTTGGCGCGCGCCGCATCGGCCTGGCTCTTCTGCACGAGGATGAACGAGGCGCCGGTGATCGGCCACGAGGCGGCGCCAGGCTGATTCACGAGCACCAGGTACATGCTAGGTAGCGAGGCCTTCCAGCTCGCGTTGGCGGCGGCGGCCGTGAAGCTCGCGATGCTCGGCTTGACCCACGTGCCGGCCTTGTTCTGCAGCTGGGTCGTGATCATGCCGGTCTGCTTGGCATAGGCGTACTCCACGTAGCCGATCGAGCCGCTAAGCTGCTGCACGCTCGTCGCGACGCCGGCGCTGCCGTTGCCGCCGATGCCGATGGGCCACGGGACGACCTTGTCGGCGCCGGCCGTCCACACGCTCCCGGCGGCGTCGGTGAGGTAGTGCGTGAAGATCCACGTGGTGCCGGAGCTGTCCGAGCGGTGCACGACGTTGATCTTGATCGCCGGCAGGCTCAGGCCGGGGTTGAGAGCGGTGATCGACGCATCGTTCCACAACGTGGTCTTGCCCATGTAGATGCTGGCGAGGACGGCGGGCGTGAGCTTGAGCTGCCCGTCCGCGACGCCGTTGAGGTGCACGACGACGACGACGCCGCCGACGACCATGGGGAACTGCACCAGGCCGTTGGAGGAGAGGTCGGCTTCCTGGAGCGGTGCGTCCGAGGCACCGAAGTCGACGAGCTTGGCTTCGATCGCGGCGATGCCGCCGCCCGAGCCGATCGACTGGTAGTTGAGCTTGACGCCCTTGACGCCGTTGTAGGCCTCGCCCCACTTCATGTACAGCGGCGCGGGAAAGGAAGCGCCGGCGCCGACGATGGTGCCGCCCTGGAGAGGCACCGGGGTGAGCGTCGGGCTGGGCGTTCCGGTCGGCGTGGCGCCGGCGCTGGTCGTCGAGCTGCTGGAACTGCTGCTCCCGCAGGCGGTGGCGCCGACGGCCATGGCGACGACGGCCAGGAGGGCGACGATGACCATCAGGCGCCGTACGCTCGCAGACTGCTTCATTCGGTGGCCTCGCTTTCGAGTCCTCGATGGTGATGGCTGTCTTCCCTGACAAAAGGGCGGCGCGGAGCGCCACCCGGGGAAGGCTACCCGCGTCCTGTTAGCGTTGTGTTAGCACGCGGTACAGACGGAACGAGCTGCCGAATGAAGACGGCAGGCGGGGCTTCCTTCGAAGCCCCGCCTGCGAGGCGGACCGCGCCTCCCACGAGGGTGGTCGGCGCCCGGTAGATAGCTGGGAGCACACTCGGCACAGGGCGCTCCCGACGCGGACGCGTGCGTCTGCCAGGGAAAGGCCGGGCGGGCCTGACCTCTGGCGCGACCCGCCAGGCCTTGACCGGTCCTACCAGCAGGCCTTGCCGCCGGCCTTGATGCTGGCGTGCCAGACCTTCTCGACCGAGGTCACGACGTTGGTCGGCATGCTCACGTAGGACAGCGCCACGGCGTCGGACTTGGCGGTGCTGTTCTTGTAGGCCCAGTCGAAGTACTGCAGGACCGCGTGGATGGTGTCGTAGGAGGCGGCGCTCGTGTTCGCCTTCATGAGGATGAACGAGGCGCCTGCGATCGGCCAGCTCTTGGCGCCGGCGGCGTTGACCATGACGGTCGCGAAGCCCTGGCTGGGGACCCAATTGGCGCTCGTGGCGGCCGACTGGAACCCGGAGATGCTCGGGCCGACGAACTTGCCGGCGCGGTTCTTGAGGAGCGTGTAGGGGATGCGCGCCTGGATCGCGTAGGCGTACTCTACGTAGCCGATACGGCCCGAGGCCTGCTTGACGGCGGCGGCGACGCCGGCGCTGCCGGAGTAGCCGAGACCGAGGGGCCAGCGGACGGTCGTGCCGCCGATCCCGACCTTGCTCTTCCAGGTGCCACTCACGGCGGCGAGGTAGTGCGTGAAGATCCACGTGGAGCCAGAGCCGTCAGAGCGGTGGACCGGCGTGATCCTCGTGCCCGGCAGATTGACGCCGGGGTTGAGCTTGGTGATGGCGGGGTTGTTCCAGGTAGTGATGGAGCCGCTGTAGATGCCCGCGAGGGTGGTGCCGTCGAGCTTGAGCTTGCCGGCGCCGATGCCCGGCAGGTTCACGATTGCCACGAGGCCACCGACGCAGCTCGGGAACTGCACGAGGCCGGAAGCGCCGAGCTCGGCGGAGGAGAGCGGAGCGTCGGAGCCGCCGAAGCTGACGGTGCCGGCCTTGATGGAGGCGATGCCGGCGCCCGAACCCGTCGGCTGGTAGTTGATCTTGGCCCCCTTGAAGTGGGAGGCCCACCGCTGGTACAGCGGCGCCGGGAACGTCGCCCCGCCGCCGGTCACGCTGGGGACCGCGAGCACCGGCCCCGCGACGGTGACCGCGACCATGGTGGTAAGCGCCGCCATCAGGGCGAACTTGGTGCTGCGTCTCTTGAGTAGTCTCATGGGCCTTCTCCTTCAAACTTGTTGGCTGTGTGCCCGAAGCGACACGTCGATAGAGTGCCGTCCAAAGGGCAGGCTAGAAGGCGCATGTGAGTGGACTGTGAAGGGCCTGTGAGCTGGGCGATACAGTCCGATGCCGGGTCGCCACGCCGCCTCCAGGCCGATAACGCCACGGGCCGCCCCTCCCGGGAGGGGCGGCCCGATCGGCGAGCGGGGCTTGTGGGGGTGCGGCCGGCGCCCGTGGGCCGGGCTAGTGCCGGTGCCCCATCATGTCGCTGAAGTCACGTGACCCGGCGCAGTTGACGCCGCGGTCCTCGACCGCCCACGCTGTGTGGCTCATGGATCAGTTACCCCAGCTCATGGGGAACAGCCAGGACATGAAGTGGTCGCTCACGGCGTAGCTGCCGTTGTAGTCGATCACGGCCCAAGCAGTGCGCGTCGTGGGGTCGATGCCGTAGGTGCCGAGGCCGTCCGCACCATGGACGAGATAACGCGCGTCGTGGAGGCCGACATCGAGCGCGAGGGCCGTGCTCCGCAGCCGTGGGCCGAGGGGCGCACCGGGGTCTCCAATGCCATCAGCTACGGCGCCTGCGAGGTCGCCCACCGCGTAGGGGCCGCGGCGATCGTCAGCGCCACGTTCTCCGGCGCGACCGCGCGCGCTGTGGCCCGCAACCTGCCTGCCCAGCCGATCGTCGCGATCAGCCCCAACCCGCGCGTCGTCGGTCAGCTGGCGCTGTGCTGGGGCGTCTCACCACAGCTGGGGACGACGCGCGGGAGCTTCGAGGAGGTCGTGCACGAAGCCAGCGACCTCGTCCTCGCCAATGGGTTCGGGGAGCGCGGTCAGGTGGTCCTGATCACCGCCGGACTGCAGACCAACCAGTCCGGCAAGACCAATCTCATCAAGGCGCACATGCCGGAGTGATGCGTTTCTCAAGCCGAGCGCGCGGTGACGCCTCTGGTCGCGCACTGGAAACGCCCGCCGCACATATGACCTTGGGGAAAGGACGCGGCGGGCGCGGGGCACAGGTTGACGTGCCCCATCCACGCCCCGGACCGTAGCGCGCCTTCGTTAGCGTTTCATGAGCATCCGCTCGGGGAGTCACGCCGCGGCAGCATTCGGAGTTCTCCTGCGCCGCCGTGAGATCGGATGAGAACGTGGTGCAGTGCTTCCGTCGGCGCCTGGCCAGGGGGTACTGCTGAAGATCGCGCGCCGAGCTCATCCTGTGCGTCGTGAGTGGTCTGGGCGCAGCGGACGCTCGGCTCCATTCGCCGCACCCACCAGTCGACGAAGTCCGCCTTGCAGCCCGGTGGGGTGCGAGAGCGCAGCGCCTCCGGGTCGCCAAGCGGTCAAGCCGGCACGCCACAGAATTGACTTTCGTGATATGAACATTGACTTTATCAATGTCAAAGCGTATCAACAGCCAGTGAAGTCAACAGAAGTGGAGCATTACATGACGAACGACTGGCACGAGCTGACCGACCTCACCGCGGATCGCCGCTTCCTCGTGACCAAGGTGCGGCTGGACTCCGGCGTCTCGATCAAGGGCGAGTTCGAGCTGCCGCCGCTGGCCCGCCTGCGCTACGAAGACCAGGTGTTCGCGAGCGAGTTCGTGCGCAGCCACGGCTCGATCAAGGACATGGAGAAGGCCTTCGGCATCAGCTACCCGACGGTCAAGAACCGCCTCAACCGCATCATCGAGCAGCTGCAGCTGGTCGAGGTCGCCTCCTCCCCGGCGCCTGACGACGCCCTGGACCTGCTCGAGCGCGGCGAGATCTCGGCGGACGAGGCGGCCGAAAGGCTGCGGCGATGAGCCTGCCGCCGATGATCCTCGACCTGAAGGTCGCATCCTCCACGCGGCGCCCGGTCCACCTCTGGTTGCCGCTGTTCCTCCTCTGGCCACTGGCTCTGGCGCTCGGCATCGTGGCGCTCGCCGTCGCGGTCGTCGTCGATGCCGTCCTGCTCCTGGCCGGCCGGCGCTACCACCACTACAGCATCCTGCTGGTCCGCTCCTTCGAGGCGGTCAACGAGACGCGCGGGATGGTCGTCCGCGTCAGCAACGAGAAGTCGGCCGTCGACATGACGGTCCAATGAGAAGGGGTGTCAGCGATGAGTGAGGACCGCAGCCGGATCCTGAACCTGCTCGCCGACGGCAAGATCACCGCCGAAGAAGCCGAGCGCCTGCTCGACGCACTCGCGGCTCGCGCCGGCTCCTCGGCAACGTCGGGCGAGTCGGCGATCAAGGGAGATCCCGAGCCCCTGATCGCCGCGCTGCCGAAGTACCTCTACGTCAAAGTGATAGCCGTGAACGGCGACAACGTCGACGTGAAGATCCCCATCGCACTCGTGCGCTCGGGGCTCAAGCTCACGTCGCTCATCCCTTCGAAGGCGATGGACCAGATCAACGACTCGATGTCCGCGCACGGCATGTCCGTGGACTTCTCCGATCTCAAGCCCGAGGACATCGACGAGCTCGTCGGGACCCTGCGCGAGATGGAGATCAACGTGGACGCGAAGAACGGCGACAACGTGCGCGTGTACTGCGCGTAGAGGGGTCCACGCGGCTCAGACGAGGTCCGCGGCGATGCTCACGGCCCAGGCCTCGATGGCATCCCAGTCGCGAAAGTCGCCCTTCGGCATGGCGTCGCGGGCGGCGGGCATCATGGCGACGAAGCGCTCTCCCAGCCCGACCGGAGCGCCGGGGCTGTAGGCGCCGAAGAACATGGCGTGGCCGCGCGGCCGGATCGCTTCCACGAACCCCGCCATCTCCTTGGCCTCGGAGGCCTCGAGCAGGTCTCGGCCCTTGGCGTCCGTCGCCTCGGTGCCGAGCGGCCCGCTGCTGAACAGCCAGACTGGCCGTGAGGCGAGGAGAGTCCGATTGTGGCGCACGAACCTCGTCGCCTCCTTGAGCCAATGGAACATGTACACGGCGCTGCCGACCACGTAGGCGTCGTAGCCGTCGAGGTCGCCGGCGTCTTGCGCCGGCAGCGCCGCCGCATCGTGACCGGCGGCGGACAGCGTCGCGGCGATGCGCTCGGCGATCCCCTGGGTGGCGCCGTGCCTGCTCGAGAAGGCGACTAGGACCTTCACGCCCCGCTCCTTTCATCTCGGCCTGGAGACTCACGAAGGCCTCGGCTCGGAGTCAGGTAGATCGCCTGACGAGCGGCGTGCACGAGGAAGGTGAGCGCCGACGCACCGCTGGCTGCACCGGTGGCGGTGAGTCGCCCGAGGCGTGCGGAGCGTGCCCGCCCCCCGGGTCCCAGCCATGCTGCGGCGCCCAGAAGCGCCGCGCTGCCGGCGCTCGCCAGTTCCAGGTAGAGCAAGACCCGGGGCACGACCCTCAGCCGAGCCGGGGCACCGCCCAGCACCATCTCCGCATCGCGAGACAGCAGGACCGTGACGCCGCCGAGGACGGCGAGCCCACCGCGCCGACCGATACGCCCGGGCATGACGCACGCCGCGGCGACGCCGCCCAAGGCGGCGCCCAGCAGGCCGATCGCGCTGGCGTCTCTAGCGGACATATGTGGCGGTCGCCTCCTTCCAGCCGCGAAGCCTAGCGCGCATCCGTTAGGTTCCGGTGAGCCTTGGGCCGCAGCATCCCAAGGCCAACGCAGTATTGACACGCCGCAGAACCGTGAGAGGTTGGCGTCGCCGGCACGCGAGGGTCCGACGTCGAGAGCAGGAGGGACAGGGTGGCGAAGGTCTATGCAAGGTACCCGCTGGCCAACATCGCCATCTACAACGGGGTCACGCTGGCCCACTACGGCCTCGGCGCGGCCGGCATCGTGCTGGGCTATGCACGCTGGCCGGTGCTCGGCTGGACGATCGGCCTCGTCTACCTGATGTTCGCGCTGGGGCAGATGTACGTCCTCATGCCGCTGAGCGTCTGCCCGAGCTGCGTCTACCGCCGCCTCGAGGGAGCGCGCTGCGTCTCGGCGATGAACCTCGTCTCCGCCCGGATAGCGCCGCTCGCCGATGAGGGCGACTTCGGACGGCGAGCCGAAGACGCTCTCTGCCACAACCACCTCTACATGGCGTCGCTCGTCGCGCCGCTCGTGATCGTCATGCCGGCGCTCATCTTCGCGTTCTCCTGGGCGCTGCTGGCGCTCTTCCTCGCCGTCGCGGCGCTGCTGGCGCTGCGCCTCTTCGTCGTGTTCCCGCGCGTGGCCTGCGGCGTCTGCGTCGCAAAGGGCCGTTGCCCGAACGCGAAGGCGATGGGCATCGGCTGAGGAGGCATGCGGTCTGAACCTGCTCCGAGCCGCGGACTAACATCTGGCCGCCAAACTGCAGCGGCCATGAGCGTCCGTCCTTTCGTACAGGAGCAACCGCATGTCAAAGGTTTCCATCATGTTCGGATGCGAGAGCGTTCCCGGGGTGATGGGACCATGACCGCCTGGCGCACAGAGGTGACGTTCGAGCCGCACCCGGACCTGCCGCCCCTGCGCATGGACGTGACGGAGGAGCGCGTGACTCCCGGCCCGGGGCGGCCGGGGTACGCGCCGGCGTTCGCGGCGTGGTGTCGCAAGGCGGCGACGACCTCGGCGGCGCGTGACTCGGACGCTCGTGCGGAAGAAGTCGTCGAGAGGCTGCGCCCGCGGCTCGAGGCCTCGTATGGAAACGACTTCGCGGCGCGCAAGCTGCACATGCTGCGCCGCTACGGAGCGCTGATCGACGCTGCTCTGGCCGCTTCCCTCGAGGACGCGGTAGACGACGAGGGAGCGGCGTGACGGTGAGCTCGGGCGGCCGCGGCCGATGAACGGCGCCACCTTCTCCTGCTCAGGCACCGGCGACACGGATGAGGTTCCCTGCCCATCGGGGTGCGTGGACTCGGCACCGCACTCACGCAACCCTCGCGTTCAGCTAACGCAGCGCTAACCGACCGCTCCCAGACTGCACGGTGCGGGACCCTAGGCAGCCTTCAGGAGGTGCGCATGGTCGAGGAACCGACCGACCGTGGCGGAGGCGTGGGTCCCCCGACCTCATGTGTACCCTCGCGGCACCTTCTGCTTCTGCTCCGCAGGTACGCCGCGAAAGCCGCACAGGTACGTACCACCGAGTCCCGCTACCGCGGCGTCACGCGCACCGCCTCCGCGCCCGCGAAGCGCCGGGCAAGGCGTGCGGCCGACGACGACGTCAGCGAGGCCTTCGGTGCCCTCGCCGATGCAGTGGTCGACCTCCAGCGCAGTCAGCTCGCGGTCGAGGTGCTGGCCAAGGAGGAGGGCCTGTCGCTGGAGGCCGTGCGCGCGTTGAACGAGGTCTTTGCGCTCGCCAGCCGAGATTGCGCGGGCTATCTGGCGGCGCGGACCTACGAGCAGGTACGCGAAGCGTCGGAGGCGGAGATCCCTGTGGACGCGATCGGTGAAGCTTCGGCGCTCGCGAGGCAAGAATCGCACCGACAGGAGGTGTGGCCATGAGCTTGTTCCACAAGCACGACAATGATGAGTCCGGCGCGAGAGAAACGGGCGGACTCGCCGACGCCGCTTCGTACGAGGTCCTGGAAGCGGACGGCAAGGTCGCACGCTATGCGCACGAAGACTTCGACGAGATCTTCGAGACCGCCGACCCCGACGAGGTTCAGCGCCAGGTCGCCCACGGCTGGTCGGTGCTCGCCCAGCGCGACGTGGAGAGCGGCGGTCGCGGCCCGTCCGGCGACGACCTCATCGTGGGGATCGAGGGCCTGCGCGTCGGCGGCATGCTCGGCTACCAGAAGGGCACGACGGTGACCTGGTACACGCTTGGTTTCCTCAAGGACGACGCCAAGGGCGAGCCCGTGGTGTGATGCGGAGCTCCGAGTCTGCACCGCTAGGCCGCACCCCGCGGCCGGCGATCCAGCGCCTCGCAGACGGCACTGTCCATCTCCTCCCCGGGATTCGCCAGCCGCAGACGCGCCTCGACAAGCGCCGGGGTGGTGGCCGTCGAGGCAGGGAGCGGCCGCACGGGGGCAGCCTGTGCCGAAGAGGTCGGCGCGGCCGCAGTCTCGCGCGCGGGCGGCGCGGAGGCGGCGCGGAGTCGCCCCATGTCGGGTGCGCGCCGTCCGTCGAACAGACCCGCAGCCAGAGAGTAGCGCACGTCGCCACGCCAGAGATCCAGCCGCCGGTCGCCGCCCCGCAAGGACTTGGCCACGGTCACCGACAGGGCGGCGGCACCGGCGACGGGTCCCATGAGCTCGGATGGATCGCGGAAGCATTCCCAGTCGCAGAGCCGACAGTGGGGCTCTCGCTCCAGACGAGCGAAGTCGAGCGTCGCGAACGGGCCCAGATCCTCGTCACCGCGGTAGCCGCACGGAAACGCGTGACCGCGGGTGTCGACGAAGACGAAGTCCACGCCGCCGCGGCAGGCGTAGCCGCTTGGCCGCGGCAGAGAGCTCGAGTACTCGGCGACGAGACCGTCGACCGAGCTCAGCGGCGTGAAGATGCGGATCTGCGCGCGAAACTCCGGGATCACGTCGCGCAGCGCCGCGAACAGCGCGCGCTTCTCCGGCCGGGAGAAGTGGACGAGGGATGATCCGGACGGCGCTCCATAGACGGCGGTCAAGCCGTCCCGCTTTGCCTCGACGCTCATCGGATAGCAGACGTTGGCGATCGTGAAACCCATGTCGACCGCCCGCGCGAAGAAGCGGCGTAGTGCCTCGCGGGCCTTCCTCGCGAAGACCTCGGGGCCGTCTTCCCGGCGCGGAAGAAGCGGGCCGCCGAGCGCGCGCGTGAGCCCGAGATTGGCCGCGGGGTACATCCCTGCCTCGTGGAACACCGGGAGCGCGCGTTCGATCCCGGCGACCACGCCCGGCAGACCGCGCATCTGCTCATGGGTGGCAGGGTCGGCCGAGTCGAGACCGATCCAGAAGTTGCGGAGGCCGGCCGTCAGCAGACTGTCGGCCAGACGCCCTGCCGCGGCCGCCGCGTGCCTGGAGTCGGGACCGGCGAACATGAAGCCGTTGGTCCCGGTCCGCGTGTAACGGATCCCGGACTCTTTGGCGAAACGGACGTACCTCGTGAGCTGGCGGACGTCGAGCAGCGGCTCGCCACCAGTGAACGAGATGGCCCGGACACCAGAGCGTGCGGCGTGGTCGATCACGGACAGCGTCGTATCGATGGGCATGGTCGATCGCTCGCGACTGACCCCGGCTCGCATGGTGCACTGCGGACAGCGGGCATTGCAGCGGTCGGTGATCTGGACGACCACCTGACGGGGGACTTTGCCGATCAGGAGCGCGGGCAGGTCAAGCCACATGGGACGACCCGGGAGAAGGCGCGGAGGACTCGGGAGCACCGGCGAAGCGGAACGCGACCGGCCCCTCGTCCGAACGACGGGAGTGGACGTGGAGATCTGGCCTGTTGAGTCTCTGCATCCTGCTCAGGAGTGTGGCGCGCGCTCGTTAGCTGACGATGCGCCGGCCGTGAGCTGAGGGTGCGATCTCCGTCAGATCTCATGAGGCTTCCCGCTCTCCGGCCGGCGCCGGCGCGCTCGAACGGTAGAGAGACGAGTCAGGCGGCGGCGCGCTTGCGCGCCAGATCCTGCTCGCACACCAGCAGCACGAGATCGGTGCTGCCGCACCCCGGGCAGGGCACGACGCCCGACCAGGACTTGTACTCCTCGATGGACACCGCGAACTCCTTGTTGCAGACGGCGCACACGAACTCGATCCCGGAGCTCATCCTCTTCTCCCTTGTCTCGTTTCCATGCGCATCTTGTACAGGGAGGCGGCGAAAGGAGTATGAGACGGACGTGAGCCGGGCGTGAATCCCCGGGTCCCGCGCGGGAGGACGGCCGAGGATGGTGCCGGGCGCGCCCGGCGAGCTAGCCGAGCGGCAGGTGGATACGAAACGTGCTGCCGCGCCCGACGACGCTGTCCACGGACACGCGGCCGCCGTGCGCCCGCGTGATGTGCTTGACGATGGCGAGGCCGAGGCCCGTCCCGCCGAGGTCGCGGCTGCGCGCCTTGTCGACACGGTAGAAGCGCTCGAACAGCCGCGGAACATTCTCCCGGGGGATGCCCGGCCCCTCGTCGCGCACACTGATCACGACATCGCCGTCGATCACGTCCACGGCGACGATGACGGGGCTTCCGTCCGAGCTGTACTTCACCGCATTGTCGATGAGGTTGATCACCGCCTGCTCGAGGAGGGGCGCGTTCACGGGCGCAAGCGGACAGTCCCCGCAGGCGACTTCGAGCGGGATCCCCTTGGCCTGCGCCTTGGGCTCGCAGACCTCGACGGCTGCCCGCGCCACCTCGCAGACGTCCGCCTCCTCCGTCGTGAGGTCGCGCCCCTCCTGGGACTGCTCCAGGGACGACAGCGCGAGCAGGTCGCCGATGATCGCGTTGAGCCGGTCGGCCTGCCGGGCGATAATGCGCACGAAGCGGTGCGCGGCCTCCGGGTCGTCGATGGCGCCGTCATCGAGCGTCTCCGCGAAGCCCTTGATGGACGTGACCGGCGTCTTGAGCTCGTGCGACACGTTGGCGACAAAATCGCGGCGCACCGCCTCGAGCCGCTTCAGCCGCGTGACATCGTTGAGCACGACGACGGCGCCCGCGGCGTCACCCTCGGCAGAGCGGCGCAGGAGCGTGCCGTTGGCCTGCAGCGAGCGGTCCTCGGCCCCGACCCGGATCGTGATGTCCGCCTCCACCGGCTCGTGCCCCGAGAGGGCGGCCTCGACGGCCCGCTGCAGGTCGGGGTTGCGCACGATCTCCTGGATGCTCTTGCCCTCCGCCGCCGCCGGATCGACGTCCAGCAGCTTCGCTGCGGCCTCGTTGAGCGCGATCACGCGCTCATCGGGGTCCACCGCGATGACGCCTTCGACCATGCTGGTGAGCACCGCCTCGCGTTGATTGCGCTCGCGAGTCAGCGTGCCGATCTGCTCGCTCAGTTCCTCGGCCATGTGGTTGAGGCTGTCCGCCACCATGGCGAACTCGCGCGTGCGCGGCTCGTACACCTTGTGCGTGAAGTCGCCTGCCGCCAGGCGCTGGGCGCCCCTCGTGATGTCCCGCATCTGGCTGCTGATGCGCCCGGTGACGAACAGTCCGATCAGGGCCGCCAGCGCCGCCACGACGACGGCGCTCACGCCGATGCGCGTGTAGAGCGTGTCAAGCGCGTCGTTGACCGCACCGAGCGGCAGCGCCGCGCGGACCACGGCGGTGACCACGCTCCCCTGTTTGGACGGGATGGCGACGTACATCATCCCCTCGTGGAGCGTGGCGCTGGGGCGGATGATGAGGCCCACGTCGCCGTGAAGCGCCGCCGCCACCTCGGGGCGCGAGGCATGGTTCTCCATGCGCGCCGGGTCGGAGACGGCGGAGTCGGCAAGGACCGTGCCGACGGGGATGCCCGGGGCGCCTGCGGAGATCAGCGTGATGCGCGTGCCCGACTCGCGCCCGAGCCGAACGGCGAGCTCCTGCAGTTGCGCCGCCGTGTCGGCGCCGATCCGCGCGCCCACGTCGGCGCGGATGAGCTGGGCGCGCGCCAGCAGTTCGTTCTCCGTGTGCGAGATGTAGAAGCTGTGGGCCGAGCGCACCGCGTAGACCCCGACCGCAGCCGTGCAGAGCACGACGACCAGGAGGTACGTGGCGTAGATCCGCCAGAAGAGACGCGGTCTACGCACGGGTCACTCGTCCTGCAGACGGTACCCCACACCGCGCACGGTCTCGATGTAGGCGCCGCAGGTTCCCAGCTTGCGGCGCAGCGAGACGATGTGCACGTCGACCGAGCGGTCGGTCACAAAGCGTTCGTTGACGAATACGTCATCTCCCTGCGCGGCGTCGACGATCTGCTGCCTCGTGAACACCCATCCGGGCCGCTTTGCCAGGTAGACAAGGATGCGGAACTCGGTGGCCGTGAGCTCCGCCGGCACACCGCACACGAGGACCTGATGGCGCCCCGGGTGGATGTTGAGCTCCTTGACGCGGATGGTGGCGTCATCGTCACCGATGTCGGCGCCGCGGCGCAACACCGCTTTGATGCGCGCCGAAAGGACGCGGGGACTGAACGGCTTGGTGACATAGTCGGCCGCGCCCATCTCCAGCCCGGTCACGATGTCCGCCTCGCCGCCCTTGGCGGTGAGCATCACGATGGGGATGCCGCGCGTCCTGATGTCGCTCTTGAGCCGGCGGCAGACCTCCAGCCCGTCCACGCCGGGGAGCATGAGATCGAGCACGACAACGTCCGGCATCTTGGTGCGCGTCGCCGCGAGGGCATCCTCGCCGGTCTCGACGGTCGTGACCTGGTAGCCTTCTTTGTCGAGGTTGTACTTGACGAGCTCGAGGATGTCACGCTCGTCGTCGACGACGAGTACGCTCTCCTTGGTCATCATCACCACCATGGTCAGGTCTTCCTAGTAGGTCCAGTACGGAAGGCTAGCGACTCGATGTTAGGACCTGGTTAGCATAGACGCTAGCGGAGGCTCGGGCGCCGCAGGCGGCCCGAGCGCCAAGCAAGACGATTCGGGACGAGGAGGACGGGATGGGCGAGCACCGCGAGATCGTGGTCGTGGGCGGCGGGCCCGTGGGCGCCTGCGCCGCGTACTACCTGGCGACCGGCGGCGCGTCCGTCACACTCCTCGAGAAGGAGGCCGAGGTGTGCCCGCCCGTCAGCGGCGCGCACGCCAACTGCGGCCTGCTGGTGCCCGGCGACGTGGAGCCGCTCGCCTCGCCAGGAGCACTCGGCAAAGGGCTGCGCTGGATGCGCGACAGCTCCAGCCCGTTCTACATCGCGCCTCGGCCGAGCCCGGACCTGGTGCGCTGGCTGTGGCTGTTCCGTGCCGCCGCGACCAAGGCCCGGGCACGCGCCGCCGCGCCGGTGCTGCGCGCCCTCCACGTCGCCTCTGCGAGCCTCCACGACGAGTTGGCGCGCGACCACGGCGAGCGCTGGATGTTCCATCACGACGGCATCGTCCAGGCCTACGAGGGGTCAGCGGCGATGGCGCAGGCCTGTGAGGAGGCCGAGGTCGCCCGCGGCTTCGGCGTGCGCGCCGAGGTGCTCGCCGAGAGCGAGGTGCGCAAGCGGTTCCCCGGCATGCGCGGTGCGGTCGCGGGTGGCATCTTCTTCCCGGAGGACGGCCACCTCGACCCCACGCTGTTCACGCGCGCGGTGGCCGGGCTGACCGCGGCCGCCGGCGCCGACGTGCGCCGCGGCGCCGAGGCGATCGCCCTCGAGCCGGAGGCCGGCGGCGTGCGCGTCGTGACGACGCGCGGCAACATCGTCGCCGGTCAGGTCGTGCTCGCCGCCGGGGCCTGGACGCCGGCCCTCACGCGCGGCCTCGGCCTCAGACTGCCGATCGAGCCGGCCAAGGGCTACAGCGTCGACGTCGAGAGGCCGGCCGACTTCCCCGAGCTGCCGCTCTACCTGGGCGACGCACGTTGCGTGCTCACCCCACTGGGCGACGCCTTGCGGCTCGGCAGCACCCTCGAGCTCTCCGGCTGGGACATGACGATCCGCCGCAAGCGGGTCGCGTGGCTGCGCAACGCGGGCGAGCGCGTGATGGGCATCCCCGCCGACGGCCCGGTGCGGCAGATCTGGCGGGGGCCGCGGCCGGTCACGCCCGACGGCCTGCCCGTCATCGGGCGCGTGCCGGGACGCGAGCGCGTCATCGTCGCTTCGGGCCACTGCATGCTCGGGCTGTCCCTCGGCCCGGTCACGGGGCAGCTGGTGGCCGAGCTGGCCGGTGGCGCGCAGCCGTCGCTCGACCTCGCGCCGCTCTCCCCAGGCCGCTTTCGGGCCTGACGCGGCCGCGAGTCACTGCGTCGCTGAGGGCGCGGCCCGCGTTCGTCCCCGGACGACGAAAGGCGCCGGGGGCC
>CAIWHY010000451.1 GCA_903912585.1 uncultured Thermoleophilia bacterium
CGCCCCGCCGGCGTTGCGAACGGGCGCCGACGCGGCGCCGGTCGACTTGGCGCCGGAGGGCGCCTCGTCAGTCCGTGCTCTGCGTCAGTCCTTGGTGTGGTTCTTTGCTCCGAAGGCGTGCTTGAGCTCCTTCTCCTGCTCTTCCGTGAGGTTGGAGCGCACCAGCGTCGCGTTGGCGCCGGTCACGGCGGCGAGGAACTTGTCCTCGGTGAGCTGGGAGATGAGCAGGAACCAGCCGGCCTGGCCGGGCTTGATGGAGTCGCCCATCTGCTCGAGCACCTGCTTGTCGATGCCGGTCTTGCCGAGCTTGCCGAAGAGGGCGCCCATGCCGGCGCCGATGGCGAGGCCGAGGAACGGCACGAAGAAGAGCAGGCCGAAGAGCATGCCCCAGAAGGCGCCGCCGAGGGCGCCCACGCCGACGAGGCTGTGGCCGTGCTTGACGTGCGGCTTACCGTCCGCGTCGCGCACGACTTCCGCGGCGTCCTGCAGCTGGACGATCATGTCCTTCTGCATCTCCGCCAGCTTGACGCCGAAGCGGTCGGCTTCGACCTCGTTGGGGAAGCCGAGTACCATCAGTTCGCTCATGCTTGTCTCCTTCGCTCTTGACTGGACTGCCGCCGGCAGTTGCCGGCGGCGTGACCGTGTGGTGCCGTGACGGGCATACCCACCGCGGTCCCGACATACGCGCGCCCCGCTTCCGGATGGTGGCCGGCGGGTACGGCCTGCGCAGGGCCCGAAGGACCGCGCGCAGGAGACAGACCATATCACCGGGAACGTGGTGAGGCAGGCGGGGCGGTGCTGCAAGAACCAGCGGGCCGGGGGAGCAGATGGCGACGGACGTGAAGAAGAAGCGGGGCCTTCCGGTACCGCTGCTCGAGGGCCTGCTGCCGGTCGGCAAAGGCAGGGTGCCGGCGGAAGTGATCGCCGGCCTCACACTCGCGGCGCTCGCCATCCCCGAGGTCATGGGCTACACCAAGATCGCCGGGATGCCGGTGGTCACCGGCCTGTACACGATCCTCGTCCCCTTGGCCCTGTTCGCCGTTTTGGGCTCGTCGCGGCACCTCGTCGTGGGAGCCGACTCCGCCACGGCCGCCATCATGTTCGCGGCGCTCACGCCGCTCGCCGCCGCCGGCTCGCCGCAGTACGTCGCCTTGGCCGGGATGCTGGCCATCATCGCCGGCGCGTGCCTGCTGCTGGCACGCATCCTGCGTCTCGGGTTCCTCGCCAACTTCCTCTCGCGCACCGTGCTCATAGGCTTTCTCACCGGCGTCGGCATCCAGGTGGCCTGCGGGCAGCTCGCCGGCATGTTCGGCTACGCGAAGGCCGGCAAGGGAGCCGTCGCCGAGTTCCTCAACTGGATCGGCGACCTCGGCCAGACCAGCATCACGACGCTGGCGGTGTCGGCCGTCGTGCTCGCCGTGATGGTGCTCGGCGGCAGGCTGGTCAAACGCGTGCCGTGGGCGCTCATCGCCGTGGTCGGCGCCATCGTGGCCAGCGCCGCGCTCTCGCTCTCGGCGCACGGCGTGAGCATGATCGGCACCGTGCCCGGCGGTCTGCCACATCTGGGCTGGCCGAGCATCCCCGCGGACGACTACGCCAAGCTTGCCACCGCGGCGCTCTCGATCTTCGTCGTCATCCTGGCGCAGAGCGCGGCGACGTCCCGGGCCTACGCGGCCAAGTTCGAGGACGACTTCGACGAGAACGTCGACCTCGTCGGCCTAGGCGTCGCCAACCTCGGCGCCGGCCTCACGGGCACGTTCGTGGTCAACGGCAGCCCCACGAAGACGGCGATGGTGGACGACGCCGGGGGCCGCAGCCAGCTTGCCCAGCTCGTCACGGTGGCCATCGTCCTCGTGGTCCTCGTACTGCTGACCAAGCCCCTGAGCTACCTGCCCGAGGCCGTGCTGGCCTCAGTCGTCTTCCTCATCGCGATCAAGCTCATCGACGTGGCCGGCCTGCGCACCGTGCTGCGCCGGCGCCCTGTCGAGTTCGGCGTGGCGCTTGCCACGACCGCCATCGTCGTGGGGCTGGGCGTCGAGCAAGGCATCGTCCTCGCGATCCTGCTGTCCATCGTCGCCCACCTGCGCCACAGCTACACGCCCTACGACCGGCTGCTGGTGCGCGTGGAGCACAAGATGTGGAAGAGTCTGCCGCTGGAGAGCGGCGCCCAGGCACGGCCGGGTCTTCTCATCTATCGCTTCGGCGCGAGCCTCTACTACGCCAACGCGAGCCGCTTCGCGGACGAGGTACGGCGCCTGCTCAAGGAGGCCACGGAGCCGGTGCGCTGGTTCTGCCTCGCCGGCGAGACCATGGACGACCTCGACTTCACCGGCTCCACCGTCCTCGCCAGGGTCCTCGCCGCAATGACCAAGGAAGGCATCACGTTCGTCGCCTGCGACATCCAGAAGCCGGTGCTCAAGGAACTCGAGCGGGACGGCCTGCTGGAGACCATCGGCGCCACGCACATCTTCGGCGACACCGACGACGTCATCAGGGCCTACAAGTCGCAGGTGCTGGGGGAGGCCCCGAACGCTTGACCTCACGCGGGCGAGCAGACACGCTGGTCCGCGACAAGTAGCTTCTATCCGGGGGGAGTGCTCATGGGGTGTTGTCTGCTGGCGTTCGTAGGGAGCTTCTTTCCCCGCCTCGCCTTGGCGCTGATGTGGATCTTCACGAACTACGTGGACCGCGCCTTCAGCAGCTTCATCTGGCCGCTGCTGGGCCTGATCTTCCTGCCTTTCACGACGATCTTCTTCTGCCTCGCGTGGAACCCGGTCACGCACGGCGTGCACGGGGCGGCGTGGGCCTGGGTCGTCATCGGCTTCCTGTTCGACATCATGTCCTACGGCAGCGGCGCGCGCGGTCAGCAGCAGCGCTCGGCGGCCTGACGCTCGGCTGATTCGGCCACAAATCGCGCGAGGCGGGCCGCCGCACGGGTGGCCCGCCTCGCCCCTGCTGTTTCCGGGCGGTCACAGAGTGGGTAGGCTCAGGCGCGACCGCCGCCACTGAGGGAAGGAAGACCCCACGACCACCTCCGAGCTCTTCTCCGCCATCCTCGTGCCGGCCCTCGTCATCGCCGTGAACCCCGTGCCGATCATCGCCTCCGTGACGCTGCTTTCCACGCCTCACGGCAAGCGCAACGCGCTGTACTTCATCGCCACGGTGGTGCTCCTCATGCTCGCCATCGGCTCGGCCATCATCTTCATCGTCGGCCAGTCCAGCAGTTCGTCGACGAGCTCCGGGGGCTCGGCCGTGACCCTGGCGTTCGGCATCATCTTCCTCGCCGTCGCCGCCCAGCAGTGGCGCACGAAGCCCGAGGAAGGCAAGGATCCCGGATGGATGAAGGCGCTCGACAAGGCCGGGCTGGTCGCCGGGGTGGTGCTCGGCGTGTCCCTCACCAACTACGCCCTGCTGACCAACGGCGTCGAGAAGATCGTGAAGTCGGGCCTCAGCTCTTCGGTGCAGTTGAGCGCGCTGGTCGTCTTCACGCTCATCGCCACGTCCACGATCATCCTGCCGCTGCTCATCTTCCTCGTGCGGCCGGTCTGGGCCAGGAAGGTGCTCGGCGGCTTCCGTGATTGGCTGATGAAGCACAACCGCGTCATCCTGATCGTCGTCTTCGGCCTCATGGGCCTGCTGTTCACCATCCAGGGAGTCACCGCCCTGCTCAAGTGATCGGCGCTCCGCACGGCACCCGGCGGCGCGCGTCGCCAGCCACGTGCAGACCACCGTGACGATCCCCAGATGGCCATCCGGCTCGACGACGAGGCTCACCCCGTCAGGAGCCCGCACATCACCGCGGCAGGTCTTCACCAACCCCGCGCTTCGATCGCGTTGTCCATCTCGTGTCCTGTCTGCGGACGTGCTGCAGAGCTCGTAGGGTTCCCGCCTCCCGGCCGGTCGTTGCCGCGGGCGGCTGCGCATCGAGCAAGCCGTCTCGAAGGCCGACGCAGTTCAGTTCCAGTATTGTTAGATTGTCAAACTGTTTGCGTGTAGTATAGTTCTTGGAATCAAAGAACGAGTACCCATGGACTCGGGACGCGTCTCGCTCACCGCGGAGGGATCATGGCCAAGGATGAAGATAAACGCGAAGCACTGATCACGGAGGTCGGCCTGGAGCTCGAGGAGCTCCGCCAGGCCGCCGACCGGCTGGACGAGGTCGTTGCGGCCCAGTTCAGCCTCAACCGAACGGACCTGCGCTGCCTCGGCGTGCTCTACCGCCGCGGCCGGGTGACGGCCGGCGAGCTGGCCGACGAGAGCGGCCTCACGCCGGGCGCGATCACCACCGTGCTCGACAGGCTCGAGCGCGGCGGCTACGCCAACCGGGTCGCGGACCCCAACGACCGGCGCCGCGTGCTCGTCATCTCCACCGTGGCGACCCGAGAGATCGGGGCGCGGGTGTACGGAGAAGTCGAGGTCGCGGGACGCACCGAGCTCGACGGCCACAGCGCTGACGAGCTCGCAGTGATCCGCGACTACCTGCGGCGCACGCGCGAGGTATACGAGACCCAGGCCGGCGACATCGTCGGACAGGCGCCGGAGGCGCAGGCCGCGGCCGGCGACGGCGACGGCGCGGCCCTGGCGTCGGCACCGCTCGGAGGCGTCACCGCCGGCCGCCTGGAGTTCACCAAGGGCGCGTCCGCCGTGAAGATCCGCGCCGATGCCGATCTGCAGGACCTGTACCGCGCCACGTTCGAGGGACCGGCGCCGGACGTCAGCGTCAACGGCGGCACCGTCGCCATCCAGCAGCGCCGCCGGCTTCTGCCGTTCGGGAGGACCCAGACGGCGGACGTCGCGCTCAATCCCGCCGTGCCGTGGAGCGTGTCCCTCAAGGGCGGCATGTGGCAGCTCACTGCCGATCTACGGAAGCTTTGCCTCGCGTCCCTGACGGTCGGCGGCGGCGCCAGTGACGTGACGCTCTGGCTCCCGGTCCCCGTCGGCATCGTCAGCATCGTCGTCTCGGGCGGCGCCAGCAGCGTCAACATTCACCGCCCTGCGGGGGCCGCGATGCGCGCCGCCATCAGCGGCGGCGCCAGCCAGCTCGACTTCGACGGCCAACGCGTGGGCGGCGTCGGTGGGCGCAACGTCCTCGAGTCGCCGGGCTTCGACGCCGCCGCAGACCGCTACGAGATGCGCTTCTCGGGGGGCGCCAGCCACGTGACGATCGACACGTTCTGAGAATCGACCCCGGGCGGGCCCGCGGAAGGCCGGCTTCCGCCGCCTGATACGCACAGCACAGCCGAGCCGGCTTCCGCGCCGCTCGCTGCGTGCGATACGCTCCCCTGATGGCTGAGCCGCACACACCGCTCCCCTGGGAGCACGCAGGCATGCGCATCGAGGGCGGGCGCCTGCTCGTCGCGGGACGCGACGCGGAGGCGCTCGCGCGCGAGCACGGCACGCCGCTGTACGTCTTCGACCTGCGGCGCATCGGCGAGCAGGCCGGCGCGCTGCGCGCAGCGCTCGTGCGCGCCGGCCTCACCCCGCGCGTCCGCCTCGCCATGAAGGCCCTGCGCGACGAGCCCGTCCTGCGCTACTTGCGTGGCCTCGCCGCGCCGGGCGCGCCCGCAGCCATCGGCCTCGACGCCTGCTCGCCCGGCGAGGTAGAGCACGCGCTCGCCTGCGGCTTCCTCCCCGAGGAGATCAGCTACACCGGCACCAACATCTCGGAGCGGGACCTCGACGTCCTCGCGCCCCTCGACCTGCATCTCAACCTCGACCTCATCAGCCAGATCGAGCGCGTCGGCCGCCGCTGCCCCGGACGCGCCATCGGCCTGCGCATCAACCCGCGCGCCGGCGTGATGCGCGGGCACGCCCAGAGCCTGTACGCCGGCGCCAAGCCCACCAAGTTCGGCATCTACGAGGAGGACCTCGAGCGCGCCCTCGCCGCCGCCGAACGCCACGCGCTCCCCATCGACACCGCCCACTTCCACCTCGCCAACGGGATGCTCGACAACGAGCTGCCCGCCTTCGACGAGGCGCTGGCCACGGCTGCACGCCTGGTGCGCCGCCTGATCGAGGCGGGCTGCCCGCTGGAGGAGGTCAACGTCGGCGGCGGGCTCGGCACGCCGCTGCACGAGGGTGAGCGGCCGCTCGACCTCGACGCCTATGCCGGCCTGCTGGAGCACCACTTCGGCGACCTGGGGGTCGCGATAGGCGCCGAGCCGGGTGAGTTCCTCACCAACGAGGCCGGCGTGCTCCTGGCCGAAGTCGTGACCGTCGAGGACCGTGCCGGCACGCCGTTCGTTGGTCTCGATTGCGGCTGGAACGTGCTCAACGACCACCGCATCTACGGCCGTGAGCTGGAGTTCGTGCTCCCGGCCCGCGCCGATAAGTCGCCCATCCGCGCCGACGCGCCGTCCTCACAGGACGTCACCGTCGCCGGCCACATCAACGAGGGCGACGACGTGTTCGGCGAGGGCGTGCGCTTGCCGGATGTCGCCGAAGGCGACATCGTCGCCCTCGTCAGCATCGGCGGCTACTGCCACAGCATGTGGACCGACCACTGCGGCCGGCCGCGCGCCGGCGCGGTCTTCTTCGCCGAGCGCGCCTGACGGCCGTCTCCTTCGCCTTCAGGCCCAGCTTTCGCGACCGGCCGCCACCCCACGCCCGGCGGCCGGCCTCGTCGAGCTGCGCGTCGTCCAACGCTTCAGAGCTTCGCCGACCGGGCACCTCCCGGGTGAAGGAGGTGATGGACATGCCAGTCCTCACACGCAGCAGGCAGGCCATCCGGGTGGCAGGCGCAGCGACCGTCGCAGCGCCCTACGTGCGCGAGGTGGCCACCGATCCCGAACTGCGGGAGGCGGCGCGGACGAGCTTCCGCTCGCTGGCCCGCGTCTACGACGAGATGGCCGCAGACGCGCGCCTGCGGAACTTGGTCTTCGACAAGGCGCGCCAGACTTCGGCTGCCTCAGTTCTGGAGGCCGTCGGCCGCCGCCGGATCAGCGTGTCGCCGCGGATCTTCGGCTGGGGCATCCTGGTCACGGGGTTTGCCGCAGGCGCCGTGGCCCTCTTCGCGATCCTCGCCTATCCACGCTCCCGCAAGCGCATCACCCAGGCTGTCGGCGACGCCCGCCAGGGCGTGGTCTCGCTGACGGGCAGGGTAAGGAAGCGGACTCCCGGCTCGATGAAGGAAGATCAGGAGACTATCTTCTCCGACGACAGCGAGGTCCGCGAAGCCGCGTAGCAGTCGGGTCCGGAAGGCCGCGCAGCGGCAGGATCCGGCGAAGACGACGCGGCACACTGCCGCCGCGGCCCTTCGGCCGCGGCGGCAGTCTTGCGTCTGCCGGCAGATGGACGTGTGAGCGCGCCGGGGTTGCCGTGCTCCTCTCGTGGAGGCAGACTCGGGTCACGCACTCGCGAAGGAGCATCGTTGACCGACTCGCGCGATTGGACCGGAGTTCTGGCCGAACTTGAGCAAGCCGGCTGGCGGGCGCGCGTCGTGCCCGTGGAGCGCCTTGCCGATGTCGATGCCCGCTTGCAGCGCGAGTTGTCGTCCGGGCGGCTGGCCGCAGACGTGGCCGCCCGCATCGCCGCCGACTTCGGCTCGGAGCCGGAGACCGGCGTTCCCGCGCTGGGCGGCGCCGGCCCGGAGGCCACGCCGCCACGCGGCGCGCCGGCGCCCTCGCCGCCGGCTCGCTCCGTGGTCATCGGCGCCAAGGCGCGGCCGCTCACTCAAGGCGCGCTCACGGTCGGCGGCGAGCGCCACGTCGTCGTCGTGCCGCCACACTACGCAGGCTACTACTCCGTGCCGCGCGAGCTGGTGGCGGCGGTCGCGGCGGCGCTGGCCCCCGGCGGCTTCGCCGCCGCGGGCTTCTCGCCGCCGCTCAAGACCTTGGCCGCTTGCGCCGGCCTTGCGAGCTACGGCCGCAACAACATCGCCTACGTCCCCGGCCTTGGCAGCTACCTGATCTTCGGCGCCTGCCTCAGCGACGCGCCGCCGCCGGACGACGCGCC
>CAIWHY010000452.1 GCA_903912585.1 uncultured Thermoleophilia bacterium
ACCTGTTCGCGCTCGCCGGCGGCGAGGAGGGCGCGGCGCTCGTCGTGGGGCCGGCCACCGAGGCGGCCGCGGCCCCGCGCGCCGTGCTCACCTGGCGCGTGGCCGAGCAGCAGCGCCCGCGCCTCGTCGCGCTCGGTCTCGAACGGCTCTTCCGCGAGATCGAGCTGCCACTGGTACGCGTGCTCGCGCAGATGGAGGCGGCCGGCGTCAAGATGGACCCGTACCGCCTCGGCGAGATCACTGCCCGCGTGCGCGACCGCGTCGACGAGGTCCACGACGAGATCGTGGCGCTCGCCGGCGAGTCGTTCACGATCGGCTCGCCGCAGCAGCTGGCCGAGGTGCTCTTCGTGCGCCTCGGCCTGCAGCCCGGCAAGAAGGGCAAGACCGGCTACTCCACCGACGCGCGCGTGCTGCGCGGCCTTCGCGGCGAGCACGCCATCGTGCCGCTGGTCGAGGAGTGGCGCGAGCTCACCAAGCTGCTCAACACCTACCTTGAGCCGCTGCCCGAGTACATCGACCCGGGCACCGGCCGCGTGCACAGCACCTTCAACCAGCTCGTGACCGCCACAGGCCGGCTCTCGAGCAACAACCCGAACCTGCAGAACATCCCGGTACGCACCGACCTCGGGTCGGAGATCCGCGCCTGCTTCGTGGCCGAGGAGGGCCACAGGCTGGTCGTCGCCGACTACTCGCAGATCGAGCTGCGCCTGATGGCGCTGCTGTCGCAGGAACCGGCGCTCCTCGAGGCTTATCACAAGGGAGAGGACGTGCACCGCGTCACGGCGGCGGCCGTGGCCGGGATCCCGGTCGACGAGGTCAGCAAGCGCCAGCGCGAGCACGCCAAGGCGACCAACTTCGGCATCATGTACGGGCTTTCCGCCTATGGCCTCAGCGAGCAGGTCGGGATCCCGGTCGACGAGGCGCAGGCGTTCATCGACGCCTATTTCGCCAAGTATCCGCGCGTCAAGGAGTTCCGCGAGCGCGTCATCGCTCAGGCGTCGCAGGACGGCTTCGTGACGACGCTGTTCGGGCGGCGCAGGGCCGTGCCGGAGCTGCGCTCCGGCAACTTCCGCCTGCGGGCGCTCGGCGAGCGCTTGGCGGTGAACACGATCCTGCAGGGCACGGCCGCCGACATCATCAAGGTCGCGATGGTGACGGTGAGCCGCGAGCTCGAGCGGCGCAGGCTGGGCTCGCGGCTCGTCCTCCAGGTGCACGACGAGCTCGTGCTCGAGTGTCCGCAGGCCGAGGTCGAGGAGGCGGCGACCATGCTGCGCGACGCCATGTGCGCCGCTTACGAGATGGACCCGCCGCTCGAGGCCGAGGTCGGCGTCGGCGACGACTGGGTCGCGGCCAAGGCGTAGAGCGCGGCGCCGGAGGGAGCGCGAAGAGCGCCGCCTCGCGCGCGCCGCGCCTCGTGCTATACTCCAACGGTTTTGGCCCGCTGCGGTCCGCGGGCCTTTCCTATCCTGTAAACGACGGACCGCGCAGTGACCGGGAGGCTACGACACCACATGGCAGAAAAACCAATCGACCCACAGATCGCAGCGGCCAACGACCCCAGGATCGTCGAGGGCAGCGAAGGCTACCTCATCGAGGTCGACGGCGAGATCGTCCCCAACTACGATCTCACGCTCACGAACTTCAGCGAGGGCGACATCGTCACCGGCAACGTCGTGCGCGTCGACAAGGACGAGGTCCTCGTCGACATCGGCTACAAGTCCGAGGGCGTCATCCCGGTCAACGAGCTGAGCATCCGCAAGAACGTCAACACCTCCGAAGAGGTGACGCTGGGCGAGGAGATCGACGCGCTCGTCATGACCAAGGAAGACGCCGACGGGCGCCTCATCCTCAGCAAGAAGCGCGCCCGCTTCGAGAAGGCGTGGAAGCGCATCGAAGGCGCCTTCGAGAGCGGCGAGCCGGTCACCGGCACGGTCATCGAGGTCGTCAAGGGCGGCCTCATCCTCGACCTCGGCGTGCGCGGGTTCCTCCCGGCCTCGCTGGTCGACATCCGCCGCGTGCAGGACCTCCAGGAGTACGTCACCCAGGAGCTCAACTGCCGCGTCATCGAGATGAACCGCAACCGCAACAACGTGGTCCTCAGCCGCCGCGCCGTGCTCGAAGAAGAGCGCAAGGAAGTCCGGCAGCAGATCATCGACGACCTCAACGTCGGCGACGTCGTCGAGGGCACGATCAGCAACATCGTCGACTTCGGCGCCTTCGTCGACCTCGACGGCATCGACGGCCTCATCCACATCTCGGAGCTCAGCTGGACGCACATCAACCACCCGTCCGAGGTGCTGCAGGTCAACCAGAAGGTCAAGGTCAAGGTGCTCGACATCGACCGCGACCGCCAGCGCATCAGCCTCGGTCTCAAGCAGACCCAGGAAGACCCGTGGCAGAAGATCGTCGCCCAGCACAAGGTCGGCGACGTCGTCGAGGGGCAGATTTCCAACATCGTCGACTTCGGCGCCTTCGTCGACCTCGACGGTATGGACGGCCTGATCCACATCTCGGAGCTCTCGTGGTCGCACGTCAACCACCCGTCCGAGGTGATCGAGATCGGCCAGACCGTGCAGGTCAAGGTGCTCGACATCGACCGCGACCGCCAGCGCATCTCGCTCGGCCTGAAGCAGACCCAGAACGATCCGTGGCAGCAGGTCGTCGAGAGCTACAAGGAAGGCGACGTCGTCGAAGGCCGCGTCACGAAGGTCGTCACCTTCGGAGCCTTCGTCGAGATCCTGGCCGGGGTCGAAGGCCTCGTCCACATCTCCGAGCTCGCGCAGCACCACGTTGAGAACCCGCGCGAGGTCGTGACGCAGGGCCAGGCCGTGAACGTCAAGATCATCGAGGTCGACGCCGAGCGCCGCCGCCTTTCGCTCTCGCTGAAGCGGGTCGAGGAGGGCGAAGAAGTGCAGCCGCGCGCGGACGGCGCCGAGTCGGTGCATCTCCATCCGCTGATCGAGATCTCCGGCGAAGACCTCTCGGACGCCCCGGCGGTCGAGTCCTTCGTCGAGGAGTACGGCCCGGCCGTCGAGGCTCCCGAGCCCGCCGCGGCCGAGGACGAGGCCGTCGCCGAAGCCGAACTCGAGCCTGAGCTCGAGGCAGAGGCCGCAGCCGAGTCGGCCGACGAGCCGGCAGCCGAGCCTCCCGCCGAGGGGTGAGCCGCCCCGTCGCCGTCGCGATCACCGGCGGCATCGGAGCAGGGAAGAGCGAGACGCTCGCAGCGTTTCGTCGTCGCGGCGCCGCCACGGTGTCGAGCGACGAGATCGTGCACCATCTCCTCGGCCGCGACGACGTGAAGGACGCGATCGTCCAGCGGCTCGGCAAGGGCCACGGCACCCGCTTCGAGTTCGAGTGCTACGACATCGGGCACCTGTACAACCTGGCCTACTGCCTGGACCGCAAGATCGTCGAGCCGCCGCTGTTCGTGCAGTCCATCTTCGGCATCCTCGGCGGCATCGGCGCCGATCCTCGCAATCTGCTGTTCGCCAAGGAGACGGCGGACCGGCTGTTCGGCGACCAGTATGTCTGGTCGGTTCTGGCAGCCGGGCGGCACCAGATGGCCTTCACCACCCTGGCCGGCATCAACGGCGGCAACGTGCGGGTG
>CAIWHY010000453.1 GCA_903912585.1 uncultured Thermoleophilia bacterium
CAGGGCCAGCAGGATGCCGCCGGAGAGCGCTCCGAGGTTCATGTTGGGCACGAACCACGACAGCGACGGGTGGATCGACCCGACGGGGTGCGAGCCGTAGACCTTGATCAGCGCGACGACCGAGAAGATGAGCAGCATGACGTACTCGAAGCCGAGCAGGAAGCACTGCAGACGGGCCGAGATCTCGATGCCGATGGCAGTGAACACACACATGAGGATCAGGAAGACGACGCCGACCGCGGTGACCCAGAAGAGGGAGTTCGCCAAGCCGTGGGCGCCGAAGAGAAGGAAGAAGTAGGCGCCCGTGATCTGGGCCAGGCTCGC
This sequence comes from uncultured Thermoleophilia bacterium, assembly GCA_903912585.1. GTDB lineage: Bacteria > Actinomycetota > Thermoleophilia > UBA2241 > UBA2241 > CAIXSE01. The sequence continues at coordinate 325 of CAIWHY010000453.1, forward strand.
CATCACGATGATGTCCGCCATGACCATCACCCAGCCGGTGACCCAACCGGTGCGAGGGCCCATGGCCCTGGTCACCCAACTGAAGGTGGTGCCGCAGTCGGGGTCGGCCTTGTTGAGGTAGTAGTAGGAACTGGCGATCAGGATCATGGGGATGAACGAGACGATCATGATGGCGGGCGACTTGAGGCCCATTCCCGCGACCGCAGTGACCAGGCCGAGCGTGACAGCCAGGCTGTACGCCGGCGCCGTGGAGGCGATGCCGATGACGATGCTCGAGAGCATGCCCACCGCGTTCGCCTTGAGCCCTTTGTCGACCTCGATCGGGACTACCCCGCCCGACCTCTCGGAACCGTCAGGCCTACCCCCGAGCAATGGAACAGAAGGATCGATAGTCGCCATAGTCCCCTCCACGAGTAAACAACCTAAGGCCGGTGATTACGCGGAATCTAACCGCTCGGTCACCGCGCGAAACATGCCGGAAGCCCGCCTCTGGGGAGCCGGGCGCGACCCTATTCGGCGGTCTCCTTGGTCTTGCGAGAGGGCACCACCAGCACCGGCTTCAGGGAGGTGTGCACCAGTCTGTACGCCGTCGATCCGAGCAGGACGGCGCTGATCAGCGACTCCCCGTGCGTGCCCACGACGATCATCATCGCGTCATGCTGGTCGGCCACGCTCATGAGGCCCTGGTATGGGTTGTCGTCCACCAGGATCGGCTCGGCGGCGACCCCGCTCTGCTCGAGGCCCTCCAAGGCGTCCTCGAGCACCATCGCACCCATCTCCTGGAGGGTCTTGCGAGGAGTCAGCGGGGCCCCGGAGTACTGCTTGGGCCCGCCGAAGGCGTAGGTGACGAGCACCTTGCCGGAAAGCGCCTTCGCAAGACGGACCGCTTCGTCAAGAGCCGCCTTGGCGCCGTCCGAGCCGTCGTACCCGACCACGATCTTGTACGCCATGGGCGCTGCCCTCCGTCGCCGCGGTGAATGATGATGACCCATTCCCGCCGGAAGCGTGAACGAACCGCGAGCGATCGATGCGCGACGGGGCCAGGCCGCACCGAGGCGGCCGGACTGCGCGGCTAGTAGCGCCTGACCTCGCCGTAGAGCGTGTCGCGCTGTACGGGGGTGCGGCCGGCGGCGCGGATGAGCCGCACCATCTCACCGACGTCGCACTGGTTGCGCACGCCGGCGGCGGCGACGACGTTCTCCTCGATCATCGTCGAGCCCATGTCGTTGGCACCGAAGGCCAGCGCGACCTGCCCCATGCGCAGGCCCTGGGTGACCCAGGAGGCCTGGATGCCGGGCACGTTGTCGAGGTAGATGCGACTGACGGCGAGCATGCGCAGGTAGTCGAAGCCGGTCGCCGCGACGTGGCCGGCCTGCAGGTCGGTGTTGCCGGCCTGGAACGTCCAGGGGATGAACGCCGTGAACCCGCCGGTCTCGTCCTGCAGGTCGCGGATGCGGCGCAAGTGCTCGACGCGTTCGGCCGGCGTGTCGAGGGAGCCGAACATCATCGTCGCGGTGGTGCTCATGCCGAGGCGGTGGGCGACGCGCATGACCTCCAGCCAGGTGTCAGTCGGGATCTTGTGCGGGCTGATCTCCTGGCGCACGCGATCGACCAGCACCTCGGCGCCGCCGCCGGGCAGGGAGTCGAGGCCGGCGGCCCGCAGGCGCGTCAGCGTCTCCTCGATCGTGAGGCCGCTCAGCGCGGCGATGTGCACGATCTCCGGCGGCGAAAGCGAGTGGATGTGGACCGGGTAGCGTGCCTTGATGCCGCCGAAGACCTGCTCGAACCAGCAGATGTCGAGGTCCGGGTGCAGGCCGCCCTGCATCATGATCGCGGTGCCGCCGAGGGCGAGCGTCTCCTCGATCTTGCGGTGGATGTCCTCCTCGGCGAGGAGGTAGCCCTCGCCGCTCCCCGGCTTCTTGTAGAACGCACAGAAGCGGCAGCCCGAGATGCAGTAGTCGGTGTAGTTGATGTTGCGGTCGACGATGAAGGTGACCTCGTCGCCGGGGTGGAGCCGGCGACGGACGGCGTCGGCGCGCGCGCAGACCTCGAGCAGGTCGCCGGCCTCGAGCAGGGCGAGCGCCTCGGCGTCGCCGATGCGATCGACGGGCGGCGCGGCGGCGGGCGCGGAGCCGGAGGGCGTGCGGCCGGCGGGGCCGCGGCGCGCGGGCGTAGCTCCGGGC
>CAIWHY010000454.1 GCA_903912585.1 uncultured Thermoleophilia bacterium
GCGGCGTCGCGGAGATCCACTACCTCGAAGGCTATCCCGACGACCTCTCCCGGGAGATGCTGTCGGAGGCCGGCGTGACGGCGCACAGGGAGGAGCTCCCATAGAGCCTCCGCTCCTGCTGTCGAGCCCGCTGAGGACCGCGGTGCTCGGGTTCCTCGTCGCGGCGGCGATCGTGTACCTGCTGACGCCCCTGATGGGCCGCCTCGCGCGCCTCACCGGCGCGGTCGACAACCCGACCGACGACCGCCGCATGCACGTCTCCGCCACGCCCCTTCTCGGAGGCCTCGGCATGTACCTGGGCTGGATGATCCCGGTGATGCTGCTGGTGGAGGTCGACCGCCCGGTCTGGGGCATCATCGGCGGCGCCACGATCGTCGTGGCCGTCGGGCTGTTCGACGACCTCTACGAGCTCGAGCCCATCGTGAAGTTCATGGGGCAGCTGCTCGCCATCGGCGTGGCCATCTACTTCGACATCCACATCGAGCACATGAGCATCCCCTTCACGGGGATCACGTTCCACTTCCCGCTGCCGCTCTCGATCGCGGTCACGGCCTTCTGGATGGCGATGATCGTCAACATGGTGAATTTCATCGACGGCCTCGACGGCCTCGCCGCAGGCGTCTGCGGCATCTCCGCGCTCACCTTCTGCGTGATCTCGCTGAGCACGCACTTCCCGGCGATGGGCGTGCTCGCCGCCATCCTCGCCGGCGCCACCTTCGCCTTCCTGCGCTTCAACTTCCACCCGGCCAGCATCTTCATGGGCGACGCCGGCTCGATGTTGCTCGGCTTCGTGCTCGCCTGTCTCAGCGTCCAGAGCGTGATGAAGGGCACCGCCGCCGTCGCCCTGGTGCTGCCGCTGCTCGTTCTCGGGGTGCCGTTCGTCGATCTGTTCCTGATCGTCTGGCGGCGCTGGCGCCGGGGGGTGGCCTTCTACTCGCCTGGCCAGGACCACGTGCACCACGACCTCGTGCTCGTGCACGGCTTCTCGCAGCGCAAGAGCGTGCTGCTGCTGTACTCGTGGTGCCTCCTGCTGAGCGGGCTCGCGATCGCCATGCAGCGCGGCGACCGGATCGCGACGGTCGTGCTCGGGATCGGCGCCGCCGCCGCGACCGCGTACATGGCTCAGCTCCTCAGCCGGTATCGCTCGCGACGCCGGGGGCTGCCCGATCCGAGCCGCCCCGCGGAGCCGCGCGAAGACGGCTCGCCGCCTCCGCCGGAGGCCGGCGATGCGGGGCGGCAGTGAGCGGGCACGAGGTCAGAACGGCCGCCGCGGCGGCGCGTTGCAGGCTCCCGAAGCGGCAGGTATAGTGTGACGCCACAATCACCCGAGGACAGGCAGGACGACGACAGGCACGGCTCGTCTACTTCGGCGGAGACGGTCGCGTTTCTCCTCCTCGGCGGCGTGGTCACCGGGCTCGGCGTGGGGGCCGGTATAGACTGGGTCGTCAAGACGTTCCCGCTCTTCACCGTGATCGGAGTGTTCGCCGGGTTCGCTTTGGCGTTGTACGCAATCTACCTGGAGACGAAGTGACTCATGCCGGAGGGACGAGACTGATCAGCAAACAGGCGATCGCCCCGGTCGTCCTCTGTCTCGTCGTCGCGGCCAGCGTCGTCGTCGCGGCCGTCATCGGCAAGCCCGTGTGGGCGGCCGCGCTCGGCTCCGTGCTGGCGCTCGTCTACTGGGCGCTCGAGGCCCTCGCCTGGCGTCGCGCCCGGACGCGGCGCGACCTCGCCCTCGGCGTCGCCGTCGGCGGCATGGCGCTGCGCCTCTTCGTCGTGCTCGTGACGCTCGTGCTCGTCGGGGTGCTCGCGCGGCCGGCCTTCGCCACCGCCGCGCTTTCGTTCCTCGCCGGCTTCACCGCGTATCTGGGGCTGCGCCCGCTCACCTTCGCGCCCGCACCGGCGCGCTCGGGGCAGGCGGGCGCCCGATGAAGAAGGGCATGAAGTGGGCGTGGCTCGTCATCGTGCTCGCCGCACTCGTCGGCCTGTTCCTCATCCCGGGCGGCGCCAAGGAGACCCTCAACGTCGCCGGCGAGTTCGACCTGCAGCCGATCCTCAAGCTGCCGTCCATCGGGCCGGTCGACCTCTCGGTCAACAAGGCCGTCATCTACCTGTGGCTGGCGACCGCCGTCATCATCGTCATCGCCATCGTGATCGCGCGCCATCTCAAGCCTGAGCCCGGGCGCTTCCAGGCGGCGATGGAGGGCCTCTACAGCCTGGCGCGCGACGGCATCGCCCGGTCGGTCATGAAGAGCGGCGTCGACGCCTGGTTCCCGTACATCGGCGCCGTCTTCTTCTTCGTGCTCGTCAACAACCTCATCGGCCTCGTGCCGCTGCCGTTCGGCGAGCACCACCAGCTCAGCTTCTACGCGGCGACGGCGAACCTGTACGTCACCATCACGCTGGCACTGTTCACGTTCGTCTTCACGCACTACGCCGGCATCTCCAAGTACGGGGTGCGCAAGTACGTCGGCGGCTGGATGCCTTCGGGCGCGCCGCCGGTGCTGCGCGAGTTCATCTTCGTCATCCACGCGGTGAGCGAGTTCTTCCGCCTCGTCTCACTCTCCGTCCGTCTCTTCGCCAACATGGTGGCCGGCCACGCGATCCTGGCCGTGTTCTTCGCCATGGCGCTCATCTTCCAGAGCTACCTCATCGCCGCCGCCCTCCAGGGCGCCTCGGTGCTCATCTATATGTTCGAGATCTTCGTGGCCGTCATCCAGGCCTTCATCTTCGCCATCCTCTCCGCCGTCTACATCGGCGGGGCGCTGGACTCGGGACACTGAGCCTTTCATGACCACGGTCACCACCCAGGAGGACACTGCATGAACCCCCACGCATACGCGGAACTCGGCGCCGGCCTCGCCATGGGCCTCGGCGCCGTAGGCCCCGGCATCGGCCTCGGCATCCTCATCGGCAAGGCGCTCGAGAGCATCGCCCGCCAGCCTGAGGTCGCGGGCGACATCCGCACCAACATGTTCATCGGCATCGGCGTGACCGAGGCCGTGGCTCTCTACGCGTTCGTCGTGGCGCTGATCCTCGTGTTCGTGGCCAAGTGACGCAGGCCGCGACCGCCCGCAAGGAAGGACGGAGGACGCCATGCTGAACACGCAGTGGGGACTGATGGTGTGGACGCTCATCACGTTCACGATCGCCGTCTACATCCTCTGGAAGTTCGCCTTCGGCCCCATCCAGCGCCTGCTCGACGAACGCCGCCAGTCGGTCCAGGACAGCATGAACGCGGCCGAGCAGGCGCGCGAGGAGGCGCACCGGCTCCTGGACGAGTACAAGGAGACGCTCGCCAAGGTGCGGCTCGAGGCGGAGGAGATCCTGGAGCGCTCGCGCACGACCGGCGAGCACGCCAAGGCCGAGCTGATGGCCGAGGCGCGCGCGCAGTCGGACCGCGTGCTGGCGCAGGCGCACGACCAGATCGAACGTGACACGCGCGCCGCGGTGCGCGAGCTCAAGGGCCAGATCGCCGAGCTCACCGCGCTGGCCACCGAGAAGGTCGCCGCCGCCAGCCTAAGTGAGAAGGATCAGGCGCGCCTCATCGACGAGGCGCTGGCCGAGCTCAAGGTCGATCAGCTCGGCATGGAGAACCACGGTTGAGCGAAGAGCAGGTCGCAGCCGTCTACGCCCGCGCGCTCTTTGACGCCGCCAGCGAAGCCGGCGCCGTGGAGCCCGTGCGCCGCGAGCTGGGCGACTTCGTCGCCGCCCTCGCGGCCTCCGCGTCGCTGCGCGACGTGCTCGCCGACCCGCAGGTGGACAGCGCCGCCAAGCGGCGGGTGCTCGCCGAGATCACGCGCGACGGCCAGCCCCTGGTCGGGAACATGCTCCAGCTGTTGCTGGAGCGGGGGCGCTTCGCCATCGCCGGCGAGCTGCACAAGGCCTACGACGGGCTCGCCGCCGTCGCAGCCAGACTGGTCGCGGTGGAAGTGACCACCGCGATGGAGCTCAGCCCCGAGACCCGCAAGAAGATCGCCGCGCGAGTCGCGGAAGCCACCGGACGTGAGGTCGAGCTCGCCGAGCGGGTCGACCCGGCCATCGTCGGTGGCCTCGTCCTGCGCGTCGGCGACGTGATCGTCGACGGCAGCGTGCAAGCGCGCATCCGCCAGCTGCGCCGCCGGCTGGCTACAGCAGAATTGAGAGGTGACGTCGAGTGAAGCTGCGCCCCGAAGAGATCGCCTCGGTCCTCAAGTCGCAGATCGAGAATTATCAAGCCGAAGTCGAGGTCGACGAGGTCGGCACCGTGCTCGAAGTGGGCGACGGCATCGCCCGCATCTACGGGCTGCGCAACTGCATGGCCATGGAGATGCTCGAGCTTCCGCACGGGGTCACCGGACTTGCCCTCAACCTCGAAGAAGAGAACGTGGGCGCCGTGCTTCTGGGGGAGGACACCCTCATCAAGGAGGGCGACCTCGTCAAGCGCACCGGCCGCGTCCTGCAGGTGCCGGTGGGTGAGGCCATGGTCGGCCGCGTCGTCGACCCGCTGGGCAATCCGCTGGACGCCAAGGGCCCGATCGAGACGAGCGAGTTCCGCCCGATGGAGTTCAAGGCACCGGGCGTGGTCGAGCGCCAGCCGGTCAAGGAGCCGCTGCAGACCGGCATCAAGGCCATCGACTCGATGATCCCCATCGGCCGCGGCCAGCGCGAGCTCATCATCGGCGACCGCCAGACCGGCAAGACCTCGCTCATCGTCGACACGATCATCAACCAGAAGGGCCAGGACGAGATCTGCGTCTACGTGGCCATCGGCCAGAAGGCGTCCACCGTCATGCAGGTGGTGCAGAAGCTCGAGGAGTACGGCGCGATGGAGTACACCATCGTCGTCGCCGCGACCGCCTCCGCCTCGGCGCCGCTCAAGTTCCTGGCTCCGTACGCCGGCGCCGCCATGGGAGAGTTCTTCCTGTACAGCGGCCGCCACGCGGTCTGCTTCTTCGACGACCTCTCCAAGCAGGCCGACGCCTACCGCCAGATGTCGCTGCTCCTGCGCCGCCCGCCGGGCCGCGAAGCGTTCCCCGGCGACGTCTTCTACCTGCACTCGCGCCTGCTCGAGCGCGCCGTCAAGCTCAACGACGAGCTCGGCGGCGGCTCGCTCACGGCCATCCCGGTCATCGAGACCCAGGCGGGCGACGTGTCGGCCTACATCCCGACCAACGTGATCTCCATCACCGACGGGCAGATCTTCCTGCAGAGCGACCTGTTCTACAGCGGCGTGCGCCCGGCGGTGAACATCGGCATCTCGGTGAGCCGCGTGGGCGGCAACGCCCAGATCAAGGCGATGAAGCAGGTCGCCGGCCGGTTGCGCATCGACCTCGCCCAGTTCCGCGAGCTGCAGGCCTTCGCCCAGTTCGGCTCGGACCTCGACGAGGCCACCAAGCAGACGCTGGCGCGCGGCCTGCGCATGATCGAGGTCCTCAACCAGGGCCGCTTCGACCCGATGCCGGTCGAGGAGCAGGTGGCCGTGATCTTCGCCGGCAACCAGGGCTACCTCGACGACATCGACGTCGAGCGCGTGGGCGCCTTCTGTGAGGGCCTGCGCGAGTACATGCGCAGCCAGGATCCCGAGGTACTGGCCGCGATCCGTGACGAGAAGGTCGTCTCGGACGCGAGCGAAGCGAAGCTCCGTGCCGTCATCGCCGCCTACCACAACACCTTCCTGCCGGAGACCGCCGCGGCGGACGTGGCCCTCGAGGGGGCAGAGGCCTAGCGTGGCGAGCCTCCGCGACATCCGCCGGCGCATCGCGTCGGTCCAGAACACGCGCAAGATCACCAAAGCGATGGAGATGGTCGCGGCGGCGAAGCTGCGCCGCAGCCAGCAGCGCATCGAGGCGCTGCGGCCCTACGCCGGCGACATGATCGAGATGATGACCGACCTCGCCACGTACTCGGAGGAGGCGCTCAACTTCGCCCTGATGAAGGAGCGCCCCGAGGTCCGCAGGGTCGCCGTCGTCGCCGTGACCGGCGACCGCGGCCTGGCCGGCGCCTTCAACGCCAACGTCGTGCGCAAGGCCCTCGAGATCGAGCGCGGCCTGCGCGAGGACGGCGGCGTGGAGACGCGCATCGTCGCCGTCGGGCGCAAAGGCATCGGCACGCTCAGATTCCGCGGCTGCCTTATCGAGAAGAGCTGGCAAGGGCTGAGCGACCGGCCGGACTACTCGGACGCGCAGCACATCGCCAAGTACCTGATCGACCAGTACGTGGCCGGCGAGATCGACCGCGTGCGCCTCGTCTACAACCACTTCACGTCGGCGATCGAGCAGACCCTGTTCGACGACGTCGTCCTCCCGGTCCCGCGCGAGGCGGTCACCGACGCCGAACGCGCCTCCGGCCCGGTCACGTACCTCTACGAGCCGTCGGCGCACTCGATCCTCGAGAGCCTGCTGCCGGCCTACGTGGAGATCGCCGTGTATCGCGCCCTGCTGGAGTCGAGCGCCAGCGAGCAGGGCGCGCGCATGACGGCGATGCGCAACGCCAGCGACGCGGCCGAAGAGATGGTCGACTCACTCACCCTGGCGCTCAACCGCGCCCGTCAGGCGGCGATCACGCAGGAGATCCTCGAGGTCGTGGCCGGCGCCGAGGCCCTCTCGTGAGCCGGCCGGCGCGCCCACGCCCTTACTACGCAGAGCGGAGCTGAGGCTATGAACACAGGCACTGTGGTCCAGGTCATCGGGCCGGTCATCGACGTCCGCTTCCCGGACGAGATCCCGGCCATCTACAACGCCCTCACGGTCGTCATCGACGCCGGCGACGGACAGGCTCGCAAAGTGGTCTGCGAGGTGCAGCAGCACCTCGGCGACGACAAGGTGCGCGCCGTCGCCATGGAGACCACCGACGGTCTTGCGCGGGGAGCCGAGGTCATCGACACCGGCGTCGCCATGACCGTGCCCGTGGGCGAGAAGACGCTGGGGCGCCTCATCAACGTCACCGGCGACACGATCGACAAGGGCGAGCCGCTGACCGATGTGGAGCACTGGCCGATCCACCGGCCGGCGCCGAACTTCGAGGATCTCGACCCCAGCGACGAGGTCTTCGAGACCGGCATCAAGGTCGTCGACCTCATCGCTCCCTACGTCAAGGGCGGCAAGATCGGCCTCTTCGGCGGCGCCGGCGTGGGCAAGACCGTCATCGTGCAGGAGCTCATCCGCAACATCGCCGCCGAGCACGGCGGCCTCTCCGTGTTCTGCGGCGTGGGCGAGCGCACGCGCGAGGGCAACGACCTCTGGCTGGAGATGAAGGAGTCGGGCGTCATCGACAAGACGGCCCTCATCTTCGGGCAGATGAACGAGCCGCCCGGCGCGCGCCTGCGCGTCGGCCTGGCCGGCCTCACCGTCGCGGAGTACTTCCGCGAGATGGGCGGCCAGGACGTGCTGCTCTTCATCGACAACATCTTCCGCTTCGTGCAGGCCGGCTCCGAGGGCTCCGCGCTCCTCGGCCGCATGCCGAGCGCCGTCGGCTACCAGCCTACGCTCGCCAACGAGATGGGCGAGCTGCAGGAGCGCAACACGTCGACCAAGCGCGGCTCTGTGACCTCGGTGCAGGCCATCTACGTGCCGGCCGACGACCTCACCGACCCGGCGCCGGCGGCCACGTTCGCCCACCTCGACGCCACCACCACGCTCTCGCGCGCCATCGTCGAGAAGGGCATCTACCCGGCGGTCGATCCGCTCGACTCGACCTCGCGCATCCTCACGCGCGACGCCGTGGGCGACGAGCACTACGAGGTGGCGACGCGCGTGCAGGAGATCCTGCAGCGGTACCGCGAGCTGCAGGACATCATCGCCATCCTTGGCATGGACGAGCTCTCCGACGAGGACAAGGTCGTGGTGCAGCGCGCCCGCAAGATCGAGCGCTTCCTCTCGCAGCCGTTCCACGTGGCCGAGCAGTTCACCGGCATCCCCGGCAAGTACGTGCCGCTGGCGGACACGGTGCGCGGCTTCAAGGATCTCGTGGACGGCAAGTGCGACGAGCTTCCCGAGCAGGCCTTCTTCATGGTCGGCGGCATCGAAGAGGCCGCCGAACAGGCAGAGAAGCTGGCCGGCCGCGAAGCGGCTGTCTGAGGGGCGGACGTTGGCTGAGCAACGCCCCCTGCACGTCGAGATCGTCACGCCGGACGGCGAGGTCTACAGCGACGATGTCGGCATGGTCGTACTGCCCGGCGTCGACGGTGAGCTTGGCGTCCTGCCGCGCCACCAGCCGCTGGTGACGCTGCTCGCCGTGGGGGAGACGCGCATCCGCGACCTCGACGGCACCTGGGAGTACATCGCCACGGGGATCGGCTACGCCCAGGTGCTGTTCGACAAGGTGCTGGTCGTCTGCGACCACGGCGAGCTCGCCGGCGTCATCGACGTGCACCGCGCCGAGGAGGCCGTGCGCCGCGCGCGCGAGCGCCTCGTCGAACGCGGCGATCCCGGCGCCCAGGCCGAAGCAGACTACTTCCGCGCCGAACAGGCGCTCAAGCGCGCCGAGAACCGCCTGCAGGTCGCAGGTCGCCGGAGCTGAGCGCGGCTTCGCCGCGCTCCCCGGACCGCTATGCTTGTGACCGTCTGATGGACGGGACCAGCGAACACGACGCGCGTCTGCTCGTACGCGGCGGCCGGCGGCTGCAGGGCTCCGTGCCTCTCTCGGGCGCCAAGAACTCCGCCCTCAAGCTGCTCGCCGCCAGTCTCCTCACGGACGAGCCCTGCACGATGCGCCGGGTGCCGCACATCACCGACGTCGCCACCATGGTCGACATGCTCCGCGCGCTCGGCGCGGACGTCGACGACGCCGGCGACGTACTGCGCGTGCGCGCCGGCGCCGGCCTGAGCGGATGCGCTCCCTACGAGCTCGTGCGCACGATGCGCGCCAGCATCATCGTCATGGGGCCGCTGGTGGCGCGCCTCGGCGAGGCGACCATCGCCATGCCGGGAGGCTGCAACA
>CAIWHY010000455.1 GCA_903912585.1 uncultured Thermoleophilia bacterium
CCCGGCCCTTCTGCGTTGGTGGTGCGATCAGGCGGCCGGCGCTGCGCCGGGCCGCCGGCCGCTCACCAGTCCGAGAATCCGGTGTTGTACCAGATCTTCTTGGTGCCCTTCTTGCCGCGCTTCTCCCAGCCCTTGGTCTTGGGCTCCTGGTCGATGCGCGCACGCACGGCGTCTGCGACCTGCTTGATCTTCGCCTTCTGGTCCGCGTCGAGGGCGTCGACCTTGTCGACGTGGTCCTTGACCCGGTCGAGGTTAGTGGTCGCGGTGTACCAGAAACCCCAGTCGTCGGCGAGGCGCCGGGCGACGTAGCCGACGTTGACCTTCTTCTCGTCGTCTTCGCCGAAGTCGGCGACCGTGAACAGGTACTCGATGTCCTTGAGGTCCTTGTCGTTGATCTCCCAGATCTGCAGCTTTTGCAGGAGGATGTCGGCGAGCGAGACGCTCCAGGGATCGGCCTCGAGGCGGCCCGCGTAGTTGACCTCGTGGCAGTAGTCGAGCTTGTCGATGAACACGTCGATCATCGGCACCGCGCCGCCGAAGTAGATGTGCCGGGTGGTGCCCGTCATCGCCATGGTCTGCATGTCGCTCTCGTAGCCCACTGAGGTCATGAACTTCACGAGATGCTTGCGGGTCTTGCCATACGTCGCGTAGTCGATGTCGGTGAAGTAGCGGTCCCCGAGGCGCTCGAGCCTGGCGTACAGGTCGATCTGGTCGGGGAAGTAGTAGTGCAGCGCGAGCGGACCCATCACGCGCATGATGATGCCCTGCTGCTGCGCGGCCTCGGCGATACGCTTACCCTCGCTGAGAAACACCTCAGGCTTGGGATAGCGGTCGATCGGGATGTCCTTCGGCAGGATGAATTGACCCATCGGTGATTATCGCCCCTTTCCGGGCTCGACGGCCTGATGAAGCACGTAGTCTACGCGCCGATCATCCGGAGGTGAAGACGTAGTCCTTCACCTTCTTCTTGTCGAGCATCACGATGACGCCCTTGAGGATGCCCTCCGAGTACTCGCTGCCGGGGTTGATCAGCAGCGTGCGGCCGGCCTTCTGGGCGCCACGCGACTCGTGGATGTGCCCGAAGAGGCCGAGCAGCGGCTGGTTCTCCTCGATGAGCTTCTTGGCGCCGAGGCTGCCGGCGTGGATCTTCTCCTCCGCCGACATCGTGAGCGTCTCGTCGAGTTTGGGGCAGAGGTCGAGCGAGTAGCCGTGCGGCGGCACGTGGAAGTTGTAGATCGCCGTCTCCTGGTTCTTGATCGGCGTCACGAGCGCGCGCAGCTTGGCCTCGAGATCCACTTCGCTCAGCTCGCGCGGGGTCTGCCACGGCGTGGGGTTGGAGAACGACGAGGTCGCCATCTCGTGACCGTCGAGGTCCACGATGCGCCCGTCGCAGGGATGCACGAGCTTGGCGTTGTCGATCATGTCGTCGATGACGAACCAGTCGTCGTTGCCCGGCGCCATGAACATCTGGTAGGGCTTGCCCTCGAGACGCTCGTCGGCGAGGTCCAGCCACTCCTGCACGCGTGAGAACACGAGGCTCTTGAAGAGGGTGTCGATCTTGGCCGGGTCGCTCTTGGTCGCCTCAAACTCCTCACGAGTCTGGTGCACCCAGTAGTAGCCGGCGTTCTCGATGACCTTCTTGATGGCCGCGAGATCTTCCTGGCCCGTGACGTCGCGGTGCTGCCCCATGAGGGTGCACTCCCAGACGTCGTTGCCCTTGGCCACGAGCGGCACAAGGACCTTACCGGTGAGGTCGCCGAGCAGCACGGCCACGTCGATGCCGTAGATCGGAAGCGCGTTGAGGAACTTCCGGTAACAGACGTTCGAGCCGTGGATGTCGGTGACA
>CAIWHY010000456.1 GCA_903912585.1 uncultured Thermoleophilia bacterium
GCCAGGAGCGCCGCCGCGACGACTGCACTGCCGACCGCGAAGACGCGGTCGGCGCTGAGATGCTCGCGCACTCGAGGGATGACGGCGGCGGTCGCCACGGCCCCGCCGCCGATCCCGGCGTAGAGCAGGCCGAGGCCGCCCGAGCCCGTGCCGAGGACGTCCTTGGCGTAGACCGGCAGCAGCGCGAGCAGGCCGGCGCTCGCGGCGCCGTAGACGAACGAGCGCAGCACGACGCCGTGCAACACGTGCGAGAACATCGCGTAGCGCACCCCGGCGCGGACCGCCCCGGCGAAGCGCTCCGGCGGTCCGGGGTCCTCCTCCACCGGCCGATGCCAGCGCCACAGCACCGCGAGCACGAAGGCGAAGGAGGCGGCGTTGAGCGCGAAGACGAGCCAAGGGCCGGCGGCCGCGATGAGCAGGCCGCCCACCGCCGGCCCGATCGCCCTGCCCAGATTGATGTTGGCGCCGCCGAGCGTGACCGCCTGCTTGAACTCCTCCTTGGGCACCAGTTCGGGCTGGATCGCCTGCCAGGCGGGGTAGTTGAACGCCATGCCGAGGCCGAGCGCGAAGGTGAACGCGAGCAGCGAGAGTGGCGTGACGGCGCCGACGGCCGTGACCACGGCCAGACCGGCCGCGGCGACGAACATGAAGAGCTGCGTGATCAGGAGCAGCAGCCGGCGTTCGACCATGTCGGCGATCGCGCCGGCAGCCACGCCGACGATCACGACCGGCAGGTAGCTCGCCGTCTGCACCAGAGCGACCACGGCCGGCGAGGCGTGGAGCTGTACCATCAGCCACGCCGCGCCCACCGCCTGCATCCAGGTGCCGATGTTGGACGCCAGCAGAGCGATCCACAGGTAGCGGTAGACGCGATACTGCAAAGGCGACCAGGCCGACATGCCCTCAGCCTACCGCAGGATCCGGGCGCTCGGCGCTCCCGGCCGTCAGAGGCCCGGACCGTCAACGCTCCGGGCGCTCAGCGCTGCCGTCGTTTGGCCGGCCCGGCTACTCCCTCGTCGCGGCAGGCCGGCACCGGCTCTTCGGAGACGCCGTCGAACACCCACAGGACGACGCCGACGTCTTCGTGGCCGTACACGCAGCGCCGCGTGCGCACCCCGGCCGCTTCTTAGGTGCTGCGCGCCATCCGCAGCGAAGGACGAGGGCCATCCGTGACTTCGACCTCGTCCATCAGGTGAGAGACGAGGTACAGTCCGCGGCCGCGCTCGCTCATGCCGGGGCACGGCGCCGCGAGCCGCGACGGGTCGAAGCCCCCGCCGCCGTCGCGGACGGTGGCGGTGACGCGCCCGGCACAGACCTCTATCTCGACCTCGGCGCGGCCCCCGCCGTACAGCAACGCGTTGACCACGGCTTCGTGGAGAGCGAGCACGACGTCGCGCACGCACTCCTCGCTCACGCCTTGCCCGAGAAGGAACCACCTGGCGGTGCGGCGCACTCCGGCGAGACGGCCGCCGGCGTGCTCCCCGCGGACCGAGAGAGTGCATCTGGCCGGCGGCGCCAGGATGAGCATCACGCCGCCCGCTTCGGCTACCTGCATCGCCATCGCCCCCCGCCCCTTCGTCGCCCACGCGCCCTGCGCAAGCCTCGCCAGGATCTGTCGCACTCACGGGGGGACTTCCATGCCGGGCGCGTGCTTTCCTCTTCCGGGCGTTGGGGACCCGTCCCAGGCAGCTGCGAAGCGGCTCGAACCATGCGCCGCCGGTCCGCCCCGCACCGAACCCCGCACGTGCAAGGGGCGGCGGCGCATCCGCGCC
>CAIWHY010000457.1 GCA_903912585.1 uncultured Thermoleophilia bacterium
TCCTCGTCGACGAGGATCGCGTCGTCGGCGCCGGCCGCCGTAGCGGCGCGCTGCGCCAGGTACGACTGCATCACGGTCATCGCCTTGAGCTGGGCGCGCACGCGCACGCCGCGATAGCTGATCACGCGCAGAGGTCGTGCCGGGAACGCGCGCTTGTCGGTCTGGATGATGAGGCCGGGCGTGCCGTCCGGCGGCCCGGCCGTGACCAGCACTCTGCAGGCGCCGTCGGGGACATCGCCTGCCTCGCTGAGCCGGCAGATCTGCGCGGCCATCTCCTCGCGCGTGGCGGGTCGCCCGAGGCCGAGCTCCTCGAGGCCGAGGTCGAGCCGCGCGATGTGCTCCTCGAAGAACACCGGCACGCCGCGCATGAGCTTGAGCGTCTCGTAGAGGCCGAGGCCGTGGGTGAGCGCGCGGTCGGTGGCGGGGACGGTCGCTGCGTCGGCCGCCGTCAGTACGCCGTTGAGCATGAGCACGGTCATGGGCCGAGTGTATCAGGCGCCAGCCTCGGCCCGCTCGGCCCTCAGCCTCGGCCCTCTCGGCCCGTAGCCTCGGCCCGGCGCCGGTCAGCTCGGCCGCTCGGCGATGCCGGCGCTCACGGCGCGCAGCATGCCTTGGGCCTTGTGCAGCGTCTCGTTGAACTCGCGCGCGGGCACCGAGTCGGCGACGATGCCGCCGCCGACCTGCAGGAAGAGCCGGTCGCCGACGCGCACCAGGGTGCGGATGACGATGTTGAGGTCGAGGGCGCGCTCGGCGATCCAGCCGAACGAACCGGTGTAGGGGCCGCGGCGCACTGTCTCCAGCTCGTCGATGATCTCCATGCAGCGTACCTTGGGGCAGCCGGTGATGGTGCCGCCGGGGAACATCGCCTTGATGAGGTCGACCGAGTCGCGCGCGGGGTGCAGGTGCCCGCGCACGTTGCTCACGATGTGGATCACGTGCGAGTAGTACTCGTTGATCATGAGCTCCGAGACGCGCACCGTGCCGTACTCGCAGACGCGCCCGAGGTCGTTGCGCTCGAGGTCGACCAGCATGATGTGCTCGGCCCTGTCCTTGGGGTCGAGGTTGAGCTCCTCGGCCATGGCATCGTCCTCGGGGCTGCGGGTGCCGCGCGGCCGCGTCCCGGCGATCGGCCGCGTCTCGGCCCAGCCGTCGAGGCCGAGCGACACGAGGCGCTCGGGCGACGACGAGATGAGCTCGTACTCGCCGAGGTTCAGGTACCCGGCGAACGGCGACGGGTTCACGGCGCGCAGCGTGGCGTAGAGGTGCAGGCTCGGCAGCGCGTACATCCCGTCGAGCCGCTGCGAGAGGTTGGCCTGGAAGATGTCGCCCGCGAACACGTACTCGCGGGTGCGGGCGACCACCGCCTCGTACTCCGGTCGCGTGAAGTTGGAGCGGAACACCGGCATGTCGTTGCTGTGCAGCGTGGCGGCGGCGCCGCGACGCGCGCGCTCGAGAGCTTCGCCGACGCGCGCGCTCGTCCGCGCCGCCGCGTCGTCCGCGCTCGCCCCTTCTGCCCCGCCGCGTTCGCCGGCGCCAGTCTCGCCCCGGCCGGTCTCTGCGCCCGCGAGCCGGTCCAGGAACACCGCCTCGCCGCTCGCCACGTCGAGGCGCAGCAGCCGCCCCGGCAGGAAGACGTCGATGTCCGGCAGGCCGAGGTCGTCGCGCATCGAGTCCGGCAGCCGCTCCAGGTAACGCACCGCGTCGTAGGCGATGAGCCCGAAGAGCGCGCCGGCCTCGGGGAAGTCGCCGGCTTCTGGCGGCGGCTCATCGTCCTTCGCCGGCTCATCGTCCTTCGCCGGCGCGGTGGCCACGCCCCACCCGGCCGGCGCCGCCTCCGCCGCGAGCCGCGTGGCGGCGCGCAGTGCCTCGAACGGCGGCA
>CAIWHY010000458.1 GCA_903912585.1 uncultured Thermoleophilia bacterium
GGCAAGCGCCCTAGCTCGCTCAAGCGTTGTCTTAGCCACCCCACCCGTGCCTCTGTCTCGTTGTTCGGCTGATTCGGCTCGCTCAGGTTCCTCACCCCCTCCCAGAAGTCGCAGGTAGTTGCCGACCTTGACGCGCAGGTCCTTGCGTTCGACCACCGCGTCGAGATGTCCCAGCTCGAGGTTGCGTTCCGCGCTGCCGAAACCCTTGGGGAGCTGCTCGTGCGTCGTCTCGGCGATCACGCGCGGCCCGGTGAAGTAGAGCTGGGCACCGGGCTCGGCGATGCAGATGTCGGCCAGCGACGCGAAGCTCGCGACGACGCCGCCAGTGCAGGGGTCGACGAGCACCGCCACGAACGGCGCCGTGGCTTCGTTGATCAGGTCCACGGCGCAGCTCGTCTTGGCCATCTGCATGAGGCTGAGGATTCCCTCCTGCATGCGCGCGCCGCCGGAGCTGCACACTGCCACGAGTGGCAGGTCCTCTCCGGCGGCCAGTTCGGCGGTGCGCCAGAGCTTCTCGCCGACCACGCTGCCCATGCTGCCGCCCATGAAGCCGAAGTCCATCACGGCGAGCACGCAAGGCGTCCCGTCGATGCTGGCGAGACCAGTGACGATCGCCTCGTTGAGCCCGGTCTTGGCCTGCGCCTCGCGGACCCGCTCCGGGTAGGTCTCGAGATCGACGAAGCCGAGCGGATCGAGCGTGCGGATGTTGGTCCACAGCTCGCGAAACGAGTCGTCGTCGACGAGCTGGCGGATGCGCTCGCGGGCGCTGAGGCGCGCGTGAAAGCCGCAGCTCGGGCAGACCATGAGGTTGTCGCGCACGTCGGCGATCTTCGCGTGGGCGCGGCACTTGAGACACTCCCACTCGGGCTTCACGGGGTCGCTGCTGCGGCGTTCGATCTCGACGGTGACGTTCATGGGCGCGGGGGCCGGACGGCGCTAGCCGTCGTAGCGACGGAAGACCAGGGTCACGTTGTGGCCGCCGAAGCCGAAGCTGTTGCTGGCGGCCACGTCGACGCGCCGGAAGCGCGACTCGAGCGGCACGTAATCGAGGTCGCACTCCGGGTCCGGGTCGGTCAGGTTGATCGTGGGCGGGATCAGGCTGTTGACGATGGTGAGCACGGTGGCGACCGCCTCTATGGCGCCGGAGGCGCCGAGGCAGTGGCCGATCATCGACTTGTTGGAGGACACGGCGAGCTTGGCGGCGTGCGCGCCGAAGGCATCCTTGATGGCCTTGGTCTCGGCGGCGTCGCCGGCGCCGGTGGCCGTGCCGTGGGCGTTGATGTAGTCGACGTCGGCGGGCTTCATGCCGGCCTCTTCGAGGGCCATGACCATGGCGCGCGCCTGCGAGTGGCCGGTCTCGTCGGGAAGAGTCATGTGGAAGGCGTCCGAGCTCATCCCGGCTCCAGCGAGCTCGGCGTAGATGTGGGCGCCGCGGGCCTGGGCGTGCTCGAGGCTCTCGAGCACCAGGCAGCCGGCGCCCTCGCCGATCACAAAACCGTCGCGGGCGGAGTCGAAGGGCCGCGAGGCGCCGGCCGGATCGTCGTTGCGCAGGCTCAGCGCGCGGGCGGCCGCAAAGCCGCCGACGCCGACGGGGCTGATGGGCGCCTCGCTGCCGCCGGCGAACATCACTTCCGCGTCACCGTGACGGATGAGGCGCGCCGCGTAGGCGATGGCGTCCGAGCCTGCGGCGCAGGCGGTGCAGGTGGCGCTGAGCGGGCCTTTGGTCCCCAGCTCCAGCGAGACGTGCGCCGCTCCCATGTTGGGGATCATCATCGGCACGAGCAGCGGGTTGGTGCGGTCGGGGCCGCGCTCGATGAGCTTTTCGATCTCGCTCTGCAGCGTCTGCAGGCCGCCGACGCCGCTGCCGATGACCGCGCCGCAGCGCTCCGCCTCGAGGCGCGGGTCGAAGTCCGCGTCCGCGGCGGCGGTCTTGGCGGCGGCGACCGCGTAGCGCGAGAAGAGGTCCAGGCGGCGCACCTTACGCTTGTCGATGTAGTCCTCGGGGTCGAAGTCCTTGACCTCGGCCGCGATGTGCACCTTGAAGTCGGTGTGGTCGAAGCGCGTGATCTCGCCGACGCCGGAGTCGCCGGCCACGAGGCGGCGCCAGAACGTGCCGACGTCGTTGGCCAGCGGCGATATCACGCCGAGGCCCGTGACGACGACTCTGGTGAGTGCTGTCATCTGCGCTCCGCCGTCTCTCCGCTAGATGCCCAGGCCGCCGTCGACCGGCAGCACGACGCCCGTGATGAAGTGTGCCCGCGGCGAGGCCAGAAAGACGACGGCGTTGGCCACGTCCTCCGTGCTGCCGATGCTCTTGAGCGGTGTGGCGTCGACGATCAGCTTGCGCGTCTCCTCAGGCAGAGCCTGCGTCATGGGCGTGTCGATGTACCCCGGCGCGATGGCGTTGACCCGCACGCCGCGAGCCCCCAGCTCCTTGGCCAGCGACTTGGTGAGGCCGATGATGCCGGCCTTGGCGGCGGCGTAGTTGGCCTGGCCCGCATTGCCCCTGCGGCCGACCACGCTCGACAGATTGATGATACAGCCTGCACGGCGGCGGAACATCTTGCGCGCCGCCGCCTTGCTCACGAGGAACGTGCCGCGCAGGTGCGTGGCGATGACGCTGTCGAAGTCCGCCGGATCCATCAGCATCACGACGTTGTCGCGCGTGATGCCGGCGTTGTTGACGACCACGCCGAGCGGGCCGAGATCGGCCTCGGCGCGGTCGACCATTGCGTTGACCTGCTGCTCGTCGGAGACGTCGCCCATCACGACGAGGCCCTTGCGGCCCAGCCTTTCGATCTCGCCGACGACGGCCGCGCAGGCGGCTTCGTCCGCGAAGTCGTTGACGGCGACGTCCGCGCCCGCGGCCGCCAAGGCGAGCGCGATCTCACGCCCGATGCCTCGGCCGGCGCCGGTGACCAGCGCGACCGATCCGGTCAGGTCAAGCTCCACGCTCACGCGACCTCCCAGTAGCGGCTGTCGTCGCGCAGCGCCCCGATGGTGTCGGCGTCGGCGGCACGGGCGACCGTCGCTTCCGGTGCGATGCGCTTCACGAGGCCGCTGAGCACGCTCCCCGGACCGACCTCGAGGTAGGCATCATAACCTGCTGCATACATTATGTTCACAGCCGCGGTGAAGCGGACCGGCGAGACCAGCTGGCGCGAGAGCAGCTCCACGAAGTCGCCGCTCTCGAACTCGAGGCTGCAGGCCGAGAAGAACGCCGGGTCCGGCGTGCGCCACGCCGTCTTCTCGAGCTCGGCCCGGAGCGGCGCCTGGGCGGCCGCGATCAGCGGCGAGTGGAAGGCGCCGCTCACCGCCAGCGGCAAGACGCGCTTGGCGCCGGCCTCCCTGGCCTTCGCGGCCAGCTCGTCCAGCGCGGCCTGGCGGCCGCTGACGACGATCTGGCCGGGGCTGTTGAAGTTGGCCGGCCACACGCCGTCGATGCCGGCGCACAGCTCGTCGACCTGGTCGTCGCCGAGGCCGATGACGGCGGCCATGCCGCCCGGTTCGGCCTCGGCCGCCGCGAGCATCTCGCGCCCGCGGGTGCGCACCAGGTGCAGCGCGTCTTCGAACGAGACAACGCCCGTCGCCACCAGGGCGGAGTACTCGCCGAGGCTGTGGCCGAAGGCAGCGTCGAACTTGAGGCCCTCCTCGGCGAGGATGCGGAAGATGCCGATCGAGTTGGCCAGAAGGGCCGGCTGCGTGATGTCGGTCCGGGCCAGAGCCTCGGCCGGCCCGGCGCACACGATCTCGAGGTCGAAGTCGAGGATGTCGGAAGCCTCGGCGTAGGTGTCGCGCATCTGCGGGTGGGCGGCGCACAGGTCGCAGCCCATCCCGACGGCCTGGGACCCCTGGCCGGGGAACATCAGTGCGAGTTTGCTCATGACGTCCTCCAGGACGTGGTGTGGCGGTGTCGAGAGAGTTGATACCCGGAAGGCGAGATCGGCGCGGTCACAGCTCCCATTTGGTCAAGCACGAGCCCCACGTGAGCCCCGCGCCGAACCCGGCCATGAGCAGCATGTCACCCTTCTTGAGCCGGCCGTTCTGGCTCGCTTCGTGCAGGCAGATCGGGATCGACGCGCACGACGTGTTGCCGTAGCGGTCGAGATTGGCAAAGACCTGGCCCTCAGTGAAGCCGAGACGCCGCGCCGCCGTCTCGATGATGCGGATGTTGGCCTGGTGCGGCACGAACAGGTCGACGTCCTCGACGGTGAGCCCCGCATCGTCGAGGACCTTCTGGCAGGAGCCGACGACGGTGCGCGTGGCGAACTTGAAGACCTCGCTACCGGTCATGTGCATCGTGTGGTCATGCACGCGGACCGTCTCGAAGCTGGCCGGCAGGCGGCTGCCGCCGGCGGGCACCAGCAGGCTGGGGGCGCCGCTGCCGTCGTTGCCGAGGTCGAAGCTGAAGATGCTGCCGTTGTCGGTCGGCTGGACGAGCACCGCGCCGGCGCCGTCGCCGAAGAGGACACAGGTGCTGCGGTCCTCCCAGTCCAGCATCTTGCTGAGCACCTCGGCGCCGAGCACGAGGACATTCTGGTAGATGTTGGCCGAGACGAACGCCGTGGCGATGGCGAGGCCATAGACGAAACCGGTACAGCCGGCCTGGACGTCGAAGGCGCCGGCGCGGGTGGCGCCGATCCGGTCGGCGACGATCGACGCCGTCGCCGGCATGATGTGGTCGGGCGAGATCGTCGTGACGATGACGAGGTCGAGCGCCTCGGGGTCGAAGCCGACCGATTCGAGGCAGCGGGTGGCGGCGAGTTCCGCAAGGTCGCTCGCCGCCTGGTCGACCCGGGCGATGCGCCGCTCGCGGATGCCGGTGCGCGTCAAGATCCACTCGTCGGACGTGTCCAGGAACTGCGAGATCTCGTCGTTGGTGAGCACGCGCTCCGGCACGTAGACGCCGAGCGCACTGATGCGGGCTCCGCGGACGAGACCGCGGCGGAGCCCGATCACTGGTTTGCCTCCACCATGGGGCCGGTGCGCGAGGCCGGAACGCCCGTCACAGCTTCGCCTCTCCGGCCTCGATGGCGGCGGCGTCGACGATGGCGAACATCAGCTCACCGCGGCAGGCGAGCTGCCCGTCCACGGTGGCCTTGACCTTGGCGCGACCCACGGGGCCGTGGACGGCGATGATCTCGGCCTCCAGGCGCATGGTGTCGCCAGGTTTGACGATCCGCTTGAAGCGCACCTTGTCGATGCCGGCGAAGAGGCCGATCTTGCCGGCCATGGGGCCGCCGGCCGGAGCGTCAGAGGTCGCGCCGGCCGAGTCGTCCGCTGCCCCGCGGGCCGGGTCGCCGCCGAGCGCCGCGCTCGCGGCCGCGATGGTCGCCGTCTGTGCCAGCGCCTCGACGATGAGCACGCCGGGCATCACGGGGTTGCCGGGGAAGTGCCCGGCGAACCAGAAGTCGTCGTCCCGGAGCGTCCTGCTGGCCACGCAGCGCACGCCCGGCTCGAGCTCATCGACCTCGTCGACGAGCAGGAACGGCGGGCGGTGCGGCAGCAGCGCCTCGATCTGCGCGCGGTCGAGCCTCA